>DUPO01000088.1 GCA_012838275.1 Spirochaetales bacterium | reverse complement strand
TGCCAGGGAAATCCCTTGACGTAGTCGTTCGGGTCGGTGGAGTCAAAGGCATCAAGCATGAGAAAGGGGTCGAAATCATAGATATCCTGGTTTCCGATTACCCTGACAAGCTTTACGCCGGCTCCGTCATACTGAACAGATCCTCCAGTAGTTTTCTTGATAGGTTTGCTTTGCATAGTGACTCCTTTTGAATTCAGATGGGAAAAACAACACCCGCCTTCAATGAAAGCGGGTGTTGCCTATGGTTTAAAGTACTAGGGAAGGGGCAGTAAAGACTCGCGTTGCAAGCTCCCTGTCCAGTAGGTAGAGGCCTTTTGCATCAGAGCCGAAGAGATCGAACTTCTGGATGTTCTCCTCAGCATTCATCTCCTCCTCTCCCTGTTCCATGATGAACCAGTCCAAAAACTGCAGTGTCCTGTAGTCCTTGAGAAGGGAAGCCTGCTCGTAGATGGTGTTGATGGAAGCTGTTACATACTGCTCATGCTTCAGTGCTTCGAGCAAGGGAGCCTTGTTGTCCGCATACTTCATGGAAGGGGCTCCAATGGCTGGAGACTCTACAGCATAGCCATTGTTTATGAGATACTGCCTAAAGAGCATGGCATGGGCCATCTCCTCCTGAGCCTGTACCTTGAACCAGTTCTCATACCCTACCAGGCCTTTATCAGCATAGTAGTTCGCCATATCTAGATAGAGATAGGCAGAGAAGAACTCTTTGTTAATTTGTTCGTTGATTAGTTTTACTATTTTCTTGTCAATCATTTTATTCCTCTTTTATAATCTGGAGTAATTCCATTCTTGCTACAATATACCATTAAAAAAGCGCACCGGCAAATAGGGAGCCTCTGTCGGAGTAGATATTGTGTTGGAATCCTGCTGATGATAGACTCAAGATCAACCATGAGTGCAATAAAACGCAAGGCATTGCTGCCTAACCAGTATCTGCTAGTAGGGTTTCTCCTCATCATCGGAGTAGGTTCAATCCTGCTTTCGCTTCCCTTTGCTCATAATGAAGGGGTGCATCTGAGCTATATCGATGCACTTTTCACCTCAGCAAGCGCAGTCTGTGTGACCGGACTGGTTACCATAGATGTCGCTTTTACCTTTTCCCTGTTCGGTAGGGTGGTCATCGCCCTGCTCATCCTGCTTGGAGGGTTGGGTTTCGCTTCGGCGGTCATGGTCTTTATCCTGATGTTCAGTGGCTCTGTAGCCATCGGCAAGTACAGTGTCATCAAGGAAGCGTACAACCTTGGAACCATGAAGGGGACGATGCAGGTGGTGAAGAGTGTCGGATTTGCGGCCCTTGTTTTCCAAGGGATCGGCATAATCATTGAATTTTTCATATTTAGGAGCAGTCATGACCCTCTGCAAGCCTTGGGGCATGCCGCTTTCAATACTATCTCTGCATTCAACAATGCAGGCTTTGATATCCAAGGCAACTTCCAGAGCCTGACTCTCTACAAGGGAAGCTTGCCGATGAATTTGGTTACCTCTGCTCTGATCATCATCGGTGGTTTAGGGTTCTTTGTCCTGGCAGATCTGGCTAAGGCCCGTCGTTGGAAGCGGCTCTCCTTGCACAGTAAGATCGTTTTGCTTATGAGTGCCTCCCTGCTAATAGCAGGTACCCTTGCACTCTTCATAATCGAACGTACTACGCTGTTGAGTGCGTTTTTCCAGAGTGCGAGCGCAAGGACAGCAGGTTTCAACACAATGGATATCGGCTCGATGAGTGATGCAGGACAGTTTGTGATGATGATACTGATGTTTATCGGAGCATCACCGGGTTCTACCGGAGGGGGTATCAAGACCACCACGGCTTTTGCCTTGCTGCTGAGTCTGAGGGCTATGATAATGCGAAGGGAGCCTTCAGCTTTCAACAGGAAGATTGACGAAATGAGTATCCTGAAGGCTTTTCAGGTGTTGCTGTTGGCATCGCTTGTGCTCGGATTCGGCATGATGGCCCTGCTTCTGATTGAAAATGGAAGCTTTACGTTTTTACAGATCGCCTTTGAAAGTGTCTCAGCGTTTGCTACAGTAGGTCTTTCAACTGGCATAACCCCACATCTGCACACGGCTTCAAAGCTAGTCCTCATGGCAGTCATGTTTGTAGGAAGGGTAGGGCCCATCACCATTGCGACCAGTATCAGGGGCAAGCCTTCAGTGCTCAAGTATGTGGAAGAGAAGGTATTCATCGGATAGGTAAGGAGTGTGATCAATGAAAAGTGGATTTGATTTGGAAGCCTATGGGATCATAGGACTGGGAAAGTTCGGACTCTCCCTCGCCTTGGAACTGACCAAGGCAGGCAAGGAGGTCATCGTGCTGGAGATCGAAGAGGAGAAGCTCGATGCAGTCAAGGACCAGCTTGCCAATATCTATCCGGTAACCGGCATCACCCAGGACGTCTTGAAAGAGTCAGGGGTGGCTCATTGCGGTACGGTCATTGTCTGTATTGGCAAGGACCTTGAGTCGAACATCCTTGCTACTATGAATGCCCTGGAATTGAAGATTCCCCGGGTCATAGCCAAGGCCAGCAGTGTTGACCATGGCAGGGTGCTGGAGAAGATCGGAGCAGAGGCTATCTATCCTGAAGTTGATATGGGGATCCGATTAGCCCATTCCCTCATTGCCACAGGCACTCTTGATTTCTTGGAACTGTGTGAGGACTTCTCCATAGCCAATATCACCATATCTGAGAGCTTTGTCGATCAGTCCATTGAAGAGTTAAACCTACGAAAGAAGTACCACTTGAATGTCATCGTGGTGCTCAGGGATGATAAGGCCATCAGCGAAATAACTCCCGACCTTGTCCTGCAGACAGAGGATATCCTGGTGGTCGGTGGTACTAACGA
>DUPO01000087.1 GCA_012838275.1 Spirochaetales bacterium | reverse complement strand
GGCACAAAAAAGGGAACCTTTGCAGGTTCCCTCTTTGCTAGGTCGTCCGAGGACTAGTAGCGGTTATTGTTGTAAGACGGGCGGGGTTTGGCGATAGCTTCGTTAACGCGGAGGTTACGGCCATCGATTTCCTTACCGTCGAGCTGTGAGATAGCGGCTTCTGCAGCAGAATCCTCTTCCATCTCTACGAAACCAAAGCCCTTAGGGCGACGAGTCTCGCGGTCAATGATGATATTAGCAGACAGTACGTTACCGTACTGTGCGAACAGGTCCCGAAGCTCTTCTTCGGAGGTGTTGTAACTCATGTTACCAACGTAAATTTTCTTTGCCATTAAAAGCATCCTTTACAGGCTTTGCCTGCATTCATAATATTGCCCTATTTGGCGCAGTCTCGAACTTTTAGCCTGTCTGCTGGAGGATTCAGTAAAGAATGCATACATACTAAGATAGGAAAACGGACTAGCTGCAACTCAAAAAACTAAAGCAACTGCATATTACCATGAGCAAACTATAATGTCAATCGGGCTCCACTTGGTAGTTGCAAATCATTGTTAAATTGGGATTATTTTTGATAAAAATCTTGGCAATGTGCGAAAAATCCTAGCAATGAGTAACATTAGATCCCTTTCTAGGGACTAAAGGGCCTCTTTTGAAAAAGATCATATTTCTCCTGGATCATCGCCTGGTCAGCTGCTAAGATACTCACAGAGGGAACGGAAATGAAACATATTGAGGTTGCGGCAGCGGTTATCATACGAGACAACAAGGTATTTGCTGCCCAGCGTGGGGAAGGTGGTGAACTGGCCAGGAAATGGGAATTCCCTGGTGGGAAGCTGGAGCCGGGCGAGTGCGGAGAAGATGCCATTGTCAGGGAGATCTTGGAAGAACTGGGAACTGAGATCAAAGTTCTGAGATTCCTGCTCAGCGTTGAGCACCGATACAAAACATTCTCTTTGACCTTGCATGGCTATCTCTGCGAAATAGTCACACAGGAACCTACCCTTAACGAACATCTCGCTTCCAAGTGGTTGGGTAAGGATGAGTTGGACTCTGTCTCCTGGGCGGCAGCTGACCTCCCTATTGTCGAGGCTATCCATGCCCTATTGGAGTAGAAGATGAAGCAAAATGTGCATGAACTGCTTCCGAAGAGTCTGGAGACCGGGTTTCTTGATGCCGGGATAGGTTCTTCAGGAGAATATCGGCCATACCTGGTACTCAACGATCCTCCAAGAAGTAAGGTGCTGACAACCTTGCTTAAAGAGCTCGACAGTTGCACCTCATTTGAGTTTTCTGTTGCATTCATCACTTCTGGAGGCCTGGCTATGTTGCAACAAGGCCTCCACAATGCAGAGGCCCGGGGAGTCAGGGGGAAGATACTCACTTCGGACTATCTGAACTTCACCGACCCCAATGCCATTGAGCATCTCATGACGAAGTTTCCAAACATTGAGGTACGGGTCTACAGTGAAAAATCCTTTCATGCCAAAGGGTATCTGTTCCATCATGAAGATCAGGGGTATTCCTCACTGGTCTTGGGAAGTTCCAATATAACCCATGGAGCTCTCTCCACCAACAGGGAGTGGAATGTGCATTTGATCTCTCTCACAGAGGGGGAACTTCTGCTGAAGACCCAAGAGGAGTTTGATCTTGTCTGGCATGAAGCAATCGTGGTAAGTCCCTTATGGTTGGCACATTATCGAAAAATCTATGACAGGTACCGTAAGGATCCTTCCTTTGTTCCGGTTCTTACTGGTTCCATGCCTCATGACAGTGAGATACATGATGGCGAGATAGTTCCCAACTATATGCAAAAGGAAGCTCTGGCCGCACTTGAGGACCTTAGGTTGGCAGGGGAGTCCAAAGCCCTGCTCATCTCAGCTACTGGAACTGGAAAAACATTCCTTGCAGCCTTTGATGTAAAGGAGCAGAGGCCAAAACGCTTTCTGTTTATAGTGCATAGGCAGCAGATAGCCCAGGAGTCAATGCGCAAGTTCAAGCAGATACTCGGTGATGACATCTCTTGTGGCTTGTTGGGAGGCGGCTCTTCAGAAGTTGCAGTGCAATATCTCTTTTCCATGATTCAGACGCTATCTCAGGATGAGGTGCTCCATAGATTCTCCCCTGACCATTTTGACTATATTGTCGTTGATGAGGTGCATAAGGGGGGAGCACCCTCTTACCATAAGGTGATCGGCTACTTCAAACCAGATTTTTTGCTTGGCATGACAGCTACTCCCGAACGTACCGATGGTGTTGATATTTATAGCCTCTTTGACCACAACATCGCTTATGAAATCCGACTGAACAAGGCTCTCGAAGCTGATTTGCTTTGTCCTTTTCACTACTATGGCATTTCGGAGTTGAGTGTAGATGGTGAGAGCTTTGAAGACCTTTCTCGCTTTTCTTCCTTGGAGATCGACTCGAGAGTCGTGAAGATCAAACAGATGTTGGATCGTTATAGCATCGGTACGTATCGTAGGAGAGGATTGATTTTCTGCAGCCGAAATGATGATGCAAAGATGCTTTCTGATGGGCTTTGTGACCTCGGGCTGAAAACCCTCGCTCTAAGTGGAAACGACAATTTTGAAGCTCGTGAAGATGCCTTTGCCCGCTTGGAGATGGACGACGGGGAAAATATGCTTGAATATCTGGTTGCCGTCGATATCTTCAATGAGGGTGTGGATATTCCTTCCCTCAATCAGGTGGTGATGATCCGTCCGACTCAATCAGCCATCATCTTTGTGCAGCAATTAGGTAGAGGGCTGCGCAAGTATCCAGGTAAGGAGTATCTGACTGTTATTGATTTTATTGCAAACTATTCAAATAACTACATGATTCCAATTGCCCTCTATGGGGACAATAGCTATAAGAAGGATACGCTGCGTAGGTTTGTCAGTGGGGGAAGCCTGAGCATTCAGGGAGCCTCTACAGTGAACTTTGACAGGATAGCAAAAGAGAGGATCTACGAATCCATAAATGCAGCATCTTTTCAGAGGAAATCCCTTCTCAAGGGAGAATTCATGAAGGTCAGATACAAGGTGGGTAGGATCCCTACCATGATGGACTTTGTCCGGCTGCATGAAATTTCCCCTTTGGCCTTCATTGAATATTCAAAGAACTATTACCTGTTCAAAAACAGTATAGGAGTGGAGGGGCATGACGAACTCTCTCCCTTACACCTCCGAAGCCTCTCTTTTCTCTCCAATGTCCTCTCTAAGGGCATACGACCCCATGAGGCAATGATCCTGAGTGGACTCATGCATCAGGACTCGGATATGACCGTAAAGGGCTTGAAAGGAAATATTCTTAAGGCGTACGGCTTCAGCGTTTGTGAAGAATCTCTGCACTCCGCCATTGCCTTATTGCAGGGAGGGTTTTTTCAGAAGGCTCAGACAACTTCCTTCGGTAACCTTTCATACTGTACATGGAGAGAGAACAGATTGGTTCCAACTGGTGAGTTCACGACCTTATTGGAGAATGAAACCTACCAAAAGGAGATTGAAGATATCTTGGCTCTTGGGGAGTTTGAGTACAGACAGCACTATCTGGAGGGTAGAGGTGAGCATGATCTGGTGCTATACCAGAAATACACCCGCCAGGAAGTCTGCCGTCTGTTAAATTGGGATAAGGACGAATCGGCTACCATCTACGGCTACAAGGTTCATAAGAACACGAGAACTTGTCCTCTGTTTGTGACTTACCATAAGGATAGGGAAAATATAGATCCTAGTATCGATTATCATGATAAGTTCCTTTCCAGGGATATCTTCCAGTGGGAGACTCGAAACAGCATCAGGCTTGATTCGAAAGAACCTCGATATATAAGAGGTGAGTTAGGGCCAATGGAAACGCTTTTGTTTGTACAGAAGAGTAATGATGAAGGCAGGGCATTCTACTATATGGGGAAGATGGAGTATCTATCCAACACGGAGAAGACCAAAACTAATAAGAAGGGGAAGTTGTTGCCTGTGGTAGAGATGCTCTTCAGAGTGCATCCGAGCGTGCAGCAAGACATCTACTCTTATATAATTGAAAAACTTGAAACGGAGAGTGATGCTACTGTTCTAGCAATTGGGTAGCATAGAGGCTTTGTTGCAATGCAATGGAATCATTGTTTTTGAACATACTAAAGATAGTATCGTTATGGTACTCCAAGAACTCTTTCTTGGGCCAACGTTCGGGATTGTTAGGAAGATTTATTTTCTTTTTTTTGAACTGGGACAGATAGGTTTTTAGGGATGGATCCTTGATTTTGTCGGATATTATTGTTTCATATGTCGAAGGGGAAAAAGTGATGTATCCCTTATCAAAAGCTCTATCCAAAAGAGCATTGAGCAGCAATCCATTTTGAGGGTTAGTTCGGTTTTTCTCGTCTTTACTCCAAGGTACGATATGACTGGCAAGGAGCATGTCTACGGTGGTGATATCTGATAGGCAACACTGGAACTTGTAGTTTGAAAGCAATGCGAAACGGAATGCCTTTTGGCCTTTACGTATTACATTCCAGCCATAGGTATCTTTTTCTGCATAATCCTGCTCATCTTTCTCATTAAAAGGTAGTATGATTCCAGTGTCTGCAACCTGATACATGTCGTCGGTAAACAAGCGAAGACTCTCTTCATATGCTTCTATCAGTTCATAAGGCCTGTTCAAGAATTGATTCCAAACCATTTGATCCATCTTGCTGATATTTGTTAAGCCTTTACTTTCATGAGAGTTATCCAGGCTACGAAGATTCCCTAGTTTGAAGATTATAGCGGCTGGTGTTCTATTGATAAGGGTGGCATATTTCTTGATGGTAGGATTGTTAGCACTCCATTTTCCTGAAGGGAGGAGCGTATAGAGAAAGAGAGCGATAATGTCTTCCTGCTCTGTCCAGTTGTTTGCCATATCGCAAGAATAACATCAAAATTTTGTGGTGTATAGGGAAATAAGGTTACCCTCTCATTGTTCAGGGAAAACAGTACCCTCTCTCTTGACTGCAGGCCCACTCTATACGATTCTATAGGTAGGATATGACGAACTCTAAAAGTACCGAATATGTTGTCTCGATATCCTTTGGCTGTTATTTCCAACAGACCAATCTTATTCTGTTTTGCAAGTGAACAATGCCAGCATTGGCTAAGGAGCGAAATGTGAACAAGAAACGTGAAACTATCAGAAAACCCGTAGATCATGAAAAAATTGCCGACTGGGACGACCAGGATAGGTTGGTACCACCCAAACAAGCAAAGAAAAGAAAATATCACTCTGAGGAAGAGGATATGATTCGGGAAAAGGATGATGACTGACGGTTGTCTTTACCGGTATTGCCCCAAGCATAGTGAGTGAGTGCTTGGGGTTTCTTTGGTTATAGGGGACAGATAGCCTCTACGAGGTTTGTTCCAGTGATATCTACCTCCACTTTGGGAATTGTCTGGGTGTAGATGGTCCTGCCCCCCTGGTCCTGGAAATCCACGGTGAGGGTGTAGAGTCCAGGTTCAAGGGTGGCAGCTCCTACCCATGCTGTGGCAGGAAGGAAATGTGATGACCTTACGTCGGCCCTCTCGCTTGCATAGTTGGCAATCTTCATGATCAAACTTAAAAACTCCTCTCCAACGGTTTGCGGTTCGTCCTGGCTGGTCACATTGTCGTAGATTGCAATTCCCAATGCCTTCAATGTGGATCGGGTCACCGCTTTCAGGCGGGCCAGCGAGGAGGATGTCTTGAAAGTGTCGATGGCGATTGCACTGATACTCTCAATTTTTTCCAGTTGGAAGCGCTGCCCATCATCCAGGGTTACGCTTATTCTCTGGATGGGCGATCTTCTCTCCACCAGAACCGGATAGGCTATCTTTGCATAGTTGTACCGTGAGACATAGACTGCTTCCACCACTTCCTGTTTTTGTGGTGCCAGGCCATTGAAGGCGACAATGTTGAGCCTCCCCATATTTTCAGGTATGGCTTGCACCTCTTCTGCGATTGAGGAGGGGAGTGCAAAAGGATAGAGGAATGGTTGGGTCTGGAATGAACGCTCAACCTGGTTTAGGGAGAACCAGAACAGGTTGTCATCACCGATGCCCCTCGCTACGACCATGCTCAGGTAGTTTGCCAGAGCAGATGAGGAGAAGGAGGTGGAGTAGGTTTCAACCCCATCACTTCCGATCCCCTTGTTGTTTGCATAGGTGGCGACCTTTCTAGCCTCCGTCTCATACTTCTGTTTTAGGAGGGACTGCTTCTCCATTGAACGGGTGAGCTCTACCAGGGCCGATTCCTCTCTGCCAAGATGAAGGTAGTTCAAGGCTTTGAAGATATTGATATAGATATCTTCATATGCTTCCCCTTGGTACTCCCGTGTATTGTCATTGACGATGAAAGAGGCGAGGTTTGCAGTGAGGCTCTGGGTATACGCCTCCTGTATCTTCCTTTCCGAAGAGGAGAGCTGCTCATTGGAGAGTGCGTGCTCCCCTTGTAGGCGGGAGAGGAGCCCTGCGTCCATATCCATGATGAGCGAGCCTTGCTTCTGTATGATGGAAGACCGTTTGGAAAGCAAACTTGCATAGGCGGCAGAGAAATTCCCTTGTCTGTAGAGTTTTTCTGTGTTGGAAATATCAATGGCTGAGGAACATCCTCCTAGAAGGAGGACAAGGAAAAGTACCGGCAACCATGCTATTTTCCTCATTAGTACACCATCCCTGCATGCAGTCTTTGCAAATTGTATCATTGATATAAAAAAATGTAACACCATTGAGTGGTTGGCGCTATCAATTCTACCATTTTAGCATAGGGGAAATTGGGTGTGGGAAAAATTTTGTTTGGGATTATGTTACACATGTGTCCTTTCATATTGTATTATTAACAAAGTGTGCGTGTAACCCGATCGAGTGCGATACTGTTTGTGAGATAGAAACTTACAGCGGCTCGGGTAGTATTGGGAATTCCCGGTTCCGATTGCCGGTATCCTGGTATATACTTAATGGTATTCTTATAAGAGGGAGTGTATGTATGAAAAATAAGGTAGGTCTGAGTTTTGTCCTGGTGATGCTAATCCTGTTGGTATCCTGTCAGTCCACCGTCTCCGTAGACAGGCTCTCATCAGATACAGACATTGACCTTAGTGGTAAC
This sequence comes from Spirochaetales bacterium, assembly GCA_012838275.1. Classification (GTDB taxonomy): domain Bacteria; phylum Spirochaetota; class Spirochaetia; order Sphaerochaetales; family Sphaerochaetaceae; genus Sphaerochaeta. The sequence goes on along the minus strand of DUPO01000087.1, from coordinate 4,820 downwards.
TGGAATGATACTGATATCCGCATTGTCGCCTCAGCACTGGTCAAGGATAGCCTTGGCTCTCCTTGGATTGACAGTTTCAGGATGAAGAAGATGAAAAACCCTGTCGTCATCGTGGGAAGTTTCCTCAATAGGAGCAGTGAGCATATCGATACTTCCATCATTTCCAAACGGTACGAGATCGAACTCATCAACTCGGGGAAAGTTGACATGGTAGCAGATATTGCATTTAGGGCCTCTGTCCGTGATGAACGGGAGGAACAGCAGTACTTCGCGAGCGAATCGACTGCCAAGGCGTTGGGTAAGGAGATCGGCGCAGATTTCCTCTTGCAAGGCTCTGTTCGGACCAACCTGGACCAAGTGGGCGGAAAATCCGTCAGGACCTATTATGTATCGGCTGAATTGATCAACATAGAGACTAACCAGAAAGTTTGGGTCGGTGAGGAGACCATCAAGAAAATGGTCAAGCAGAGCAAATACAAGTTTTGACAAGGGGTAGGGCAACGATGAAGCAATACAGACAGATATACTTTCTCCTCCTGCTTTTTGTCACTCTTTTTTATTCCAGTGGCTGCTCATCCCTCACCCCAGCATCTCCCCCTCGCTGGCTTGATGAGCTTTATGACAAGCAGTACAACGAGGATACCTATCTGTGTGCAGTCGGCAGCGGCTCCTCCCGTGAAAAGGCCAGCGATGCAGCACGATCTTCACTTTCCCAGGTGTTCAACTCCCAGGTAAGTTCGGTCACGACACTCCTCTCGCTCTCCACCGCTCAAGATGACGGTACGGGAAATATGAAATTTACCGAACAATCGGCTCTGATGGACCAAGGCAGCGTCACTTCGAGCACGGACAAGATAGTCGGCTCGGAGGTGGTAAATACCTACATTGATGAGAATGCGAGGGTTTACGTCAGGGTTGCCCTCCACCGTAAGAAGACAGCTGAGCTTTACCAGAAGGAAATCAATGAGCTTGATATTTCAATAATGGACGTGAGGCGTGCCCTCATCGGAACAACCGAACCTCTAAAACGCTATTTCATGCTCCAGAAGGCTGTCTCCTTTGCAAGGAGGCAGCAGGCCTTGTATGACCAGATACAGGTCTTACTGAAAAAGAGCCAAGACTCAATAGTGATACCCTTGGAACGGGAGTTGGCAGAGATCGCCTCCACGGTAAAGATTGCAGTCACAGTTGACAGCCTTGGTGACCATCAGGTGCTTTTTTCTGCTTACTCCCAGAAGTTGGTCGAACTGGGCTTCTCTGTCGTACCGTTGGATGCGAATCCCTCTGCATATTTGGATCTGCAGTACAGAAGCACTCCCCTCGAATTACCTGACAGCCCGTACAAATACGTACGCTATACGCTTTCGGCACAGCTTACTAGTGGAAACTCCACACTGTACTCTTTCCAGAAAAATGAACGTGAAGCGGCCATGAGCATCGAGGATGCCCAGAAAAAGGCCCTTGCCAAGGCTGCTTCCGGTGCTCTTTCTGAATTTTTCACCCTCTTGCAACAAAGGCTTGGGGATACGAAGTAATATCAATCCTATTGGAGGTCTCTCATGAAAAAACTGCTAATCGTTCTTGTCGCTCTTGTTATGGTGCTCGGACTGACCGGATGTGCATCTGCAAAAAAAGATGCCGCTCCGCCAGCTCCTGCCAAAAAAGTGATCCTCGGTGCCGATGGCGTCCCTCAGCCGGATTGGGTGTATAAGACAGTCGCCAGTCAGGACATGCACTATGAATCAGGATACGGGAAGATGAGCAACAAGCAGATCTCCATCAAGCGTGCAACAGTCGAGGCAAAGAACAAGATAGCCGCATGGATCAACACCTCGGTCAAGGAAGTCATAATAACCTATGTCAATGATGCGGGAAGCAAAGACAACCGACAGGCTATGGATGCCATGGAGACGATCAGCCAGCAGGTTGCCGAGGCGACTCTCTCCGGTGTCACCACCGAAGAGATGTGGATAGACGCAGACGGGGGCGTATGGGTCCTATGTTCCATTCCCCTTGCCAATATCGAACAGAGCTTTGAGCCTGCCGCTGAAGCTGTTGCTGAGGCCTTCGTCGAAAGTGATGCCGCAGCCGCTGCAAATGCAAAGATGAAGGATGCATTTGCAAACCTCCTGAAAAATGCTGACCGGTAACTGATGAAGAGGGTCCCTCTGGTTTGCATTCTCCTCCTATCGCTGGATTTGAGCGGCCATCCTGCAAATGTATACGTGGGGATTTCAGGGCCTTACTCCACTAAGGAGAGGATGGTCGAAGAGGCTATCCTCTCCTGTGCTAAAAGCATCCTCCTTGAGAGGGCGCTTGCCTTAGAGAGTACGAGCGTGATGCAGTCAAGCGCTACAGAGGGCCTTCTCGTATTTGCCCAGAAGGAGAAGGCCTCCTATGATGATGAGGCTGGCTCTGTGGTAGTGGCCCGGTATTTGGCTCATCCTCCCACCAGAAGAAGCTATGTGGCTTCTTCCGGTCCTGAGGGAAGACCTCTATGGCTTGGTTCTCTCCCTGACGCCGATGGCTATCGGTTTGGAATAGGCAGCAGCAAGGCACACTATTTTCTCAACGACACCCTTGAGGCCTCCGATTTTGCAGCTGTTCAGAATATCCTCGACCTCTATACGGAACATGCCTATTCCAAAGGTATCAACACTCTGCGGGAGGGGGATCTGAGCAGCATGAAGGATACCCTCTTTCAAACTCAGCGAGGACTTTTTCGGGGTTTTACCATTGTGGACCGGTATTATGACACAGAGAGCGATACGTACTGGAGCCTTGCCTCCATCACAGAATAAGGAGCTATCACATGAACAGAAAACTTATCGGCTTTGCTTGCAGTCTCAGCCTGCTGCTGGTTCTTGCCAGTTGTGCAACCACACCCAAACCAAATCCTGACGGATCCCCTTACTGGACCACCTCAACACCCAGGAATACCCGGACCTTACACTACGAAGTTGGTTCAGCCAAGCAGTCGACGCCTCAGTTGAGCCTGCTGAGAGCGGAGTCGGCTGCCAAGGATGCGATCGGCAGGTGGGCATCCACTACTGTTGATAACGCACTGGTGACCTTTGTGGAGGAGGCTGGAGAGTCTCTGCGGACCCAGCAGACCCTTGAGGTGTTGCAAAACGTAAGCGTGCAGACCGTAAACATAGCCCTTCGGGGAGTTTCGGTCGCAGAGAGGTATACGGCACCTGACGGCACCGTTTGGGTGCTCTCCTCATATCCTGTAAAGAATCTCAAGGATGCCTACAGGCAACAGACTGAGGCATTGGAGCGCAAGCTTGCCATGGAACAGGCTAAATCGAGCCTTATGATGGCGTACTTGGAAAGCCAGCTTGAGAAGGATGTCTTTGAGCCCTAAGGGACGGTGATTCCCATGGCTTAGGTATACTTTGTTGTTTATGGCAATGATTCTCTTGACCAACAAGAGGAGAATTGCCATCTTATCGGTAGGAGATACTGCCGATGAATAAAGTTACCGTTATCGTTCTCATGATATTCCTTATCGTCCTCCTGATATTCCTTGGTGTGAAGGCTTTTGCCTCTGGGACAAGAGAGACCTCATCGTCAGCAGGGAAAAATGCCCCTTACCGAAAGATCTCCGCTCAAGATGCCAAGGAGATGATGGACAGCGGGCAAGAGCTCATCATCCTAGACGTACGGACCCCCGGAGAATTTGCAGGCGCTCACATTGAGGATGCCATCAATATAGCCAACGAAACCATTGCTGGGGAGAGGCCGCAGGCGCTCCCCGATCTTGATGCGACCATTCTCGTATACTGCAGAAGCGGTGCACGAAGTGCACAGGCAAGCAAGAAACTGCTCGCCCTTGGCTATACGGAGGTCTATGACTTTGGTGGGATCATCAACTGGCCCTTTGAGACAGTACAGTGAGGTTGGCCTTGAGCAAATATGCAATACACAATCCGGAATACCTTCATATCCATGACAAGGATGGAAGCTTCGCCTATGGCTCTGACCAGGAGTGGTATCCCACGCTTTGGCAGAGGAGAGCAGGGTGCGGACCCACTACTGCAAGCAATATAGTCCTCTATTTCTTGCAAAAGCAAAATCCCCGTACAATGTATAGGGAAGATGCCCTTGAGGTGATGCAAGAGATGTGGAAGCTCGTCACTCCCGGTATCATGGGAGTGCATCTTACCAGCCAGTTTACCAGAGGAGTCGATGCCTACTTGCCGAGTCTCCCCATGGCTCTTACAGCCAAGGAGCTGAAGATCCCCAAGGCAAAGGGGCAGAGGCCCTCTCTTGCCAGTGTGGCAGACTTCCTGGCCGCCTCATTCACTGCGGATTGTCCGGTAGCATTTCTCAACCTTTCCAAGGGATCCTTGACTAACCTGTATGAGTGGCACTGGGTGACCATTGTCGGTATGGAACAGGATAGGGAGGGCGGGAGAGTCCTTGCCACCCTCTATGACGATTCGCAGATATGGGAAATTGACCTCGGACTCTGGCTCGAGACAACTAGCCGAGGGGGAGGATTCGTAAGTTACCAGCCCTCTCTTCAGTAAGAAGGGCGATGGTCTTTTCCCCCCTTACAGGCTTGCTGAACAGATACCCTTGTATGAAGTCACAGCCCATCTTTAGGAGCTGTTGATACTGCTCCTCTGTTTCCACCCCTTCTGCTATGACCTTCTTTCCAAGATGATGGCCCATAGAGATGATATCCGAAGAGATTCCTATTGAGGAAGCAGTAACAAACCTGTCGATAAATTGCTTGTCAAGTTTCAGAATATCCACCTTCAGGTCTCCGAGACGGCTGAGTGAGGAAAATCCCGTACCAAAATCATCTATGG
>DUPO01000086.1 GCA_012838275.1 Spirochaetales bacterium | reverse complement strand
GCCAAAGCCAGAGGCTTCCTCCTTTGGCTGAAGTGGGTGACATCAAGTTCGAGGAAATCTTGTTTCGTAGCTTTGGCTACAGCAAGGGCACATGCCTTGCTTTGGCCGGTAGGACTGAAAGTAAGGAGAGTATAGTTCATTGAAGCTCACTGTAGTGTTCGATCCCCAAGGCGAGGATGTCATGAATATGTTCATCATTCAGGCGATAGAGGACGTTTCTGCCATCTTTCCTGAATCGCACCAACCGGCGTGCACGAAGCAGCTTCAGCTGTTGGCTTATGGTACTTTGCTGCATGCCCAGCTCTTCACTGATGGAATTCACACCCCGTTCCCCTCTTTCCAAGAGAAAAAGGATCTTCAAACGGGTCGGATCACCAAAAACTTTGAAGAAATCAGCAATGTCGACAATCTCTTCCTCCAAAGGCATCATTATGTCCTGCATTAGGTCCCCCCTGTACTCTAGAGTATACAGGTTGCCTAAGAGAAAGAAAAGCCGCTTTACATGCAAGCTGTCACCAGGAGTGAAAATTCCACTGGCACTATATTTGCAATAACGCAAAAATAAGATACAGTGGACGATAACTCTTTGTTTTTAGAGAAATAACGGTTTTGAGTTGCACGGTTCACCGAACATGGAACTCAAATCCACCCGAATTTTCCGTTTGCACTGCAATCACCCAAAGATAACAACCAAGCAAATATCATACACCTTAGAGGAGAAGTACCGTGGACATTAACAAGGAAGGAGCCAAGCTGATCATAGGCGAGCGCGAAGTGCCCATGACTGTAATCACTGACAATATGGGAGGGAAATCCCTGGATATCACCACGCTCCGTAAGGAGACCGGGTTCATCACCTACGATCCTGGATTTGTGAATACAGGCTCTTGCATGAGTTCCATTTGCTTTGTCGATGGGGAGAATGGGGTCCTCAGATATCGTGGCTACGATATTGAAGATCTTGTAGAACACTGTGACTTTGTCGAAGTGGCCCATCTGCTCATAAAAGGGGAACTTCCCAATCTGCCGGAACGGCACAAGTATGCAGAGATGCTCAACCGCCACTCCCTCCTGCATATTGACATGCGTAACTTTTTCCGCGACTTCCCCCAGGAAGCACATCCGATGTCCATCCTCTCTGCAATGGTCGCATCCCTCTCAGCCTTCTACCCCGAAATAGCTGACGTCGATCCCGAAGAGAATGTTGACCTTACCATCAGCAGGCTGCTCTCAAAGATGCGTACCATCGCGGCTTTCAGCTATCGTCAGATGAACGGCCTGGACTTCAAGGAACCCTCCTACAAGTTCTCCTACTGTGAAAACTTCCTGAACATGATGTTTTGGACACCGGTGAATGCCTATGAACCCGATCCCTTGCACGTCAAGGCTCTAAACATCCTGCTTATCCTCCACGCGGACCATGAACAGAACTGTTCGACCAGTGCGGTGAGACTTGTAGGCAGCAGTGAGGCCAATCTCTATGCCTCAGTAGCAGCAGGGTGCTGCGCCCTCTGGGGAAGCAAGCATGGGGGAGCAAACCAAGCGGTCCTGGAGATGCTCAACACCATCCATAACGATGGCTTGAGCATCGAGGAGGTCTTGGCGATGTCCAAGGACAAGGACAACCCTTTCCGCCTCTCCGGCTTCGGCCACCGGGTCTACAAGACCTATGATCCCAGGGCCAAGATTGCCAAGAAGCTCTGTGAAGAGGTCCTTGGTGCGGACAGCAAGAAGGATCCCCTCCTGCAAATCGCCCTTGAACTTGAGAAAGCGGCCCTCAGCGACCCCTACTTCATCGAAAGGAACCTCTACCCGAACATAGACTTCTACACGGGGATAATCTTCCATGCCATGGAGATTCCCGAATCAATGTTCACGGTGCTTTTTGCCATGGGAAGGCTCCCTGGGTGGATAGCTCACTGGTTGGAATGGAGACACGACCCCTACCAGAAGATCGGACGTCCCCGTCAGGTATATTCCGGCCTTCAGAGCAGGGAGGTATTGCCTCTTGAAGACCGTTAAGGCTCTCATCTTCGACTTCAACGGCACGCTCTTCTGGGATACAGTACATCACCAGAAGGCGTGGGCCGCCATTGCCGACAAATATGGGAAACACCCTTACACGGAAAGGGAAATGCACTTTCTCAACGGCAGGACCAACAATGAGACAATCGCCTTTCTTGTAGGCAAGGATCTTCCGCCGAGCCAGGTCAGGGAGATAGCAGAAGAGAAGGAGCATCTCTACATCAGAAGTTGCCAAGCTTCAATGCCACTCTCACTCGCTTCAGGGGCGGTGGAACTCTTCGAAAAGGCACGGGGAAGTGGTATCAAGATCGCCATTGCCACCAGTGCGGGAGCCGGCAACATGGCCTGGTACAGGAAATGGTTCTCACTTGACTCCTACTTTCCTGAAGAGCTGATCATTACGGACGACAACAAACGGGCAGGCAAACCCGATCCCGCCATCTATCTTGATACTCTCTCTGCGTTAGGGGAGGAAGGACCCTCCTGTATTGTATTTGAAGATACCAGAAATGGTATCCTCAGTGCTGCAAGAGCCGGTATCAAGACTATCTACGCCATAGCCAGCCCGGGTGCTGACATAGAGACAACAGCGGCCATGGGAGAAACCCATGGCCTGCTATCAAGTTTTGAACAGTTTGTCCTAGAGTAGGGAGACCAGGAGCTCTCCGAAGGCCTTGGTGCCCAAAAGTTCACAAGGGATGCCCTCCTCCTTCATCATGCGATGAAAGTCCGAGGTGACCTTGCCACTGCCCAGAGCCCTCTCCACTGCGAGAAATACCCTGTCGGCTGCATCCTCCCACCCTAAGTATCTGAGCATCATCTCAGCAGAAAGTACCAAAGAGAGCGGATTGACAATATCCTTGCCTGCAATATCAGGAGCTGTCCCATGGGTCGCCTCAAAGATGGCATACCTACTGTTGAAGTTGATGTTCGCCCCGGGGGCTATTCCTATGCCACCAACAGCAGCAGCCAACGCATCGGAGACATAGTCCCCATTGAGGTTGAGCGTGGCGATGACATCATAGCGCTCGGGGGTAAGCAGGATATTCTGAAGGAATGCATCGCAAATGCAGTCCTGGATCACCAGGGCATCCATACCTTCCCGTTCGATCGAGAGCCGGCCCTGCTTATCCTTCTTTGCCCCGAATTCGCGTATAGCCAGTTCGTAGCCCCATTTGAGAAACCCTCCCTCGGTGAACTTCATGATATTCCCCTTATGTACGAGGGTTACATTCCTGCGCCTGTTCTCCAAGGCGTAGGAGATGGCGCTGCGGATCAGACGCTCGCTCCCCTCACGGGAAACAGGCTTGATGCCGATTGCGCTTGTCTGGGGGAAACGGATATTGGTGACACCCATCTCAGATTGGAGGAAATCAATGACCTTCTCCACCTCCTGGCTCCCGGCCTCCCACTCGATTCCAGCATAAATATCCTCTGTGTTCTCCCGAAATACCACCATATCCACTTTTTCAGGGTATTTTACAGGGGAAGGGACCCCACTGAAGTAGTGCACCGGACGCAGACAGACAAACAGGTCCAGATTCTGGCGCATCGTGACATTGAGGCTGCGGATGCCCTTGCCCACAGGAGTGGTCAGGGGCCCCTTGATCGCAACACGATGCTCCCTGATGGAGGCGAGAGTCTCATCCGGAAGATATGAGCCTGTCTTGTCCTTTGCCTTCTGCCCTGCAAGCACTTCCTTCCAGACAATGTTGCGTTCCCCATCATAGGCTTTTTCTACGGCTGCATCGACAACACTCTTCATGACTGCTGTTATTTCAGGTCCGACCCCATCACCTTCAATAAAAGGGATAATGGGATGGGTGGGGACCACCAAGG
>DUPO01000085.1 GCA_012838275.1 Spirochaetales bacterium | reverse complement strand
TTGTCTTCTGTGTTAGCTATAAGGGGGGTAAGCAAGATGAGTATAAGTAAGGAAAAAAGAATGGATCGTTTCATAAGATCCTCCTTATGGTAAAAGCGTGCAACATTACCTCTCAAGAGTCAAGGTTGGCGACCTTCTCCTGTCTCATTTTATTCATTGGCGACAGGTACGCATAGGGTTCCCTGATTTGAAGAACCCGGTGATGGATTAGGCCTTCCCATCTCAGGGATCCGTTGCCCAAGCTTAAAAAACCTTTCCTCTTACTGCTTGGGTATCGGCTTGATTTCAGGGTGCCCTTTCTCATTGAGCCTTCTCTCTATCAGCTTGTCCTTCTCAAGTTTGAGGATAAGGTTTCCTATTGTCTTGTAGCTGCTTCGTTCAATGGTACGGCTCTTGTCCATCTGATGGAATTTGATTCCGATCAGACTTACCAGCAACCAGGAGTCAGGATCCAGGGAGTCGACAACCTTTTTCATGATGGACTCCACCAGTTTGTCGTTGCGTTTGGTGTTGTTAGTTTCAGTCTTTTCCTTGGTTTTACCCTTTGACGCATTGGGCTTGGTTTCCTCTGCTTTCGGCTTGGTCTGGAAGGATTCCAAAATGAGTATCTCATCACAACTGTTGTTGAAGATTGGTTTGTCACTGACAGCTTCCTTGGTGACAAGATAGACCTCCTTACCGTATTTTCTCAGGGTTTCCATGATGACGGTAAAGTCAGAGTCTGAGGTTATGAAGACATAGCGGTCAATGATAGGGCTCTGGGTTATGATGGTTTCCAGAGCTTCAAGGGAGATGATGAGATCGGCCCGATTCTTATACTCGCTGGTGATGGAGGGAGTATCACGTATGTTGAAGTTATACTCGGCGAGCTGTTTTTGCAGTTTCTTAATCGATGAGGAATTTCCACAGGCAAGCTTGATGACGAAGACGTTCTCCTCTTCAGGAGTGGCATTGTGTTTGAGAGTCAACTCGTCAAAAAGGCTTTTTAAATCCAAGCTTGCCGGTATATTTTCCAAATCGATGTAGATCGCATTGTTTTTTCGTTTCATAGGTTCCCCCTTTAAGGTCTCTATAAACTATACACCAATTTATAGGGAGGAGAAAGGATGAAAGCCTCCCTTGCCGCATTCCCCTCAAGCCTAAAAGGGCTCAGGTAAGGAAAAAGACAGTTTTTCCCTTGTGACGGGATGGGAAAAAGAGAGGGCGCATGCGTGCAGGCAGAGTTGGTCTCCCTCTCTGCCCGTACCGTAGAGACGGTCGCCTACGATGGGATGGCCGATGCCCTTGGGGTGTGAGCTGTGAAGCCTCAGCTGATGGGTCCTTCCTGTAAGCGGGGTGAAGCGTACCCTTGTCACCAATCCGTCAGGTGAAGGCTCGACACGAAGTTTCTTCCATAGGGAAGTTCCCCACTTGCCTTGCTCTTCATCGTAGATCTGGTAGGGTCTGTTATTCACATCAAGGCGGAAGGGGAGGCGTACCTCTCCTGCTTCCTGTTTGACTACCCCTTTGAGAAGTGCCACATACTCCTTTTCCACCTCTTGCTGCATGAACTGTATCGAGAGGCTCCTATGCGCATCCTTGTCCAAGGCAATGACCAGCAACCCCGAAGTGTCCATGTCCAGCCGATGGACAGCACACTGACGAGGTGCTGTGGGAAAGAGCCTTCTGACCCGACTTTCCACGCAATCCTGCTTATCTGCACCCCTGCCAGGGACCGATAGCATCCCTCCCTGCTTGTTTATTACGATCAGGGAGGGGTCGCAGTAGACGATGTCCAGGGCAAGCATATGTCTGAGGAGAGGTTGGCACTTATCATCACAAGGGCCGTAGAAGGCCTTATGTTCCCTGCTTCCTGATCGGTTTGGAGCTCCATAATAGAACTCGGCCATGCTAATCGGGTGCAGGTCATGGGTAAAAGCCCAATGCAGCAGTTTTGGAGCACAGCAGTCCCCTGTTCCTGTAGGGGGCAGCTTTACGCCAAAGATCTCTTCAAATGTCTTGGGCTGCCCGTCGATGCACTGAAACTGATAGAGGTTGTAGAGCCCTTGTAACACTTTTTGCGAGAGTTTCCTTCTTTCTCGGACAAGCTTGGGAGTGTCAATGTGTTTTTCATTTTTGATCCTATGGGTCAGGTCATGGAGAAGAGCATCATTTTTCCTGACTATCTGCTCATAGGAGTGAGGGTTGGCAACCGGGCCTACCCAGCCGGGGACCATCCACTGCCCATCGTACTGGCCGGAGAATGCCTTGAGGATAACCTCGCGCCCTTCTGAGTCTTCACATATGAGGATGCCGAACATCTGCCCCCGAGCAGGACCGAACAGATAGTCGGTGGATACGAGGTTGTTTCCCTCATAGTCGAGGGTCTTGTACAGGTCGAGGGCATCTTGCAGAAGGAGGGCGGCCTCTTTGGCTTTCTGAGTAGGTAAGGGAGGGTTCATACTTAGACCAGTATGGGACAAATACAGGGAGGATTGGAAGCCTGCAGAGCAAAAAACCGGTAAAATGCTTTGGCAAATGTACAATCTAGGGCTTACTATAATACATGCCCAGAATTCCCTCTGATACATAGTGAAGGCATTCAGTAAAAGGGGTGTTTGTTACAAACAAAACTGCAACGATGCAGCTGTATTTCATCGTTTGCCACCTAGGAGAATATCTTACTTATATATTCAAAAAATGTTCTAAATTTCATCATCCATATAGATACTTTTTTCTATCTTGATGATACAATTTACGCAGGTATAGATTAGAGGGTCATGATAGGTTTATGCTTGGTTGAATCGCTCTAATCGAAGAAGGTTCCTATGGAACAAACAGCTACTAAACAAACAATTAACATTGATGACGGTGATCCTCCGCTTATACGCAAGGACATGCCCTTTTGCATGTCTCAGAGTATCCCCGATCCAGGCGCCCCCAAGCGTTCCAGAGCAAGCTCTGAAACCTCCCGCAGGGGTCGAGTCGCGAAGTTCAGGAAAACCTATTTTCCGGACGTGACCAAAGAGATGTGGGATGACTGGCACTGGCAAGTCTCCCATCGAATCACCACCCTTAGCCAGATATCCCGTTTCCTTACCCTTACCGCTGAAGAGCAACAAGCCCTTGAACACGCCCAGTCCGGCTTTCCCTTCTCGGTAACCCCTTATTACCTCAGCCTGATCGATCCATCTGATCCGAATAGTGCCTTGCGTAAGAGCGTGGTACCCTCCATCCTTGAGTCCTTCACTTCTCCTGGCGAAAGTGAAGATCCCTTGCATGAAGAGAACACCAGCCCTGTTCCTGGCATAGTTCACCGCTATCCTGACAGGGCTTTGTTCCTTACCACAAGCTTCTGTTCAGTCTATTGCAGGTATTGTACCCGTTCCCGCCTCGTGGGAGGACATACCGAACCCCTGGAAAGTCATTGGAAGGCCGCAATCGAATATATTCGAAACACTCCTGCCATCCGTGACGTCATCATTTCCGGTGGAGACCCCCTGACACTTTCAGATGAGAAAATCGAGTGGCTGCTCAAGGAGATCACCTCCATCAAGCATGTGGAGATCGTCAGGATAGGGACCAAGGTTCCCATGGTGCTTCCCCAACGCATCACTGCAAACCTTTTGAGGATCCTCAAGCGTTACAAGCCCATCTATTTGAGCGTGCACTGTACCCATCCAGATGAGATCACCGAGGAGTCCTCCAAGGCCTGTAACAGCCTGGCAGATGCCGGGGTGGTCATGGGTAGCCAGACCGTCCTGCTCAAAGGGGTGAACGATTCGGTGCCGACTCTTATGGAGCTCTATCACCGGCTTTTGAAGGTAAGGATCAAGCCTTACTACCTCTTCCAGTGTGACCCCATCTCAGGTTCCGCTCACTTTCGCACGACTGTCGACGAGGGTAAGGAGCTCATCAGAGGCCTTAGGGGCTTTACCAGTGGATATGCTATTCCCCAGTATGTCATAGACACTCCTGGTGGCGGTGGAAAGGTCCCCATCCTCCCTGATTATGAGGTGGGGCGTGACGAGAACAATCTCTACCTTCGCAACTACGAGGGGAAGGTCTACGCCTATCCCGACCGTGCCGAAGAGGGCACAAGAAACTGACATGCTTATAGGAATGACCTATGACCTTAAAGACGATTACCTTGCAGCGGGATACCCCCTGGAGGCAGTCGCTGAATTCGACAGTCTCATAACGATTGATGCCATTGATGATTCGCTCAGGCTTCTTGGCTATGAGACCATCCGCATTGGAAACATCAAGGCTCTGGTCGCTTTCCTAGCACAGGGAAACCGATGCGACCTTGTATTCAACATTGCAGAGGGACTGCATGGCCTCTGCCGAGAAGCCCAGATCCCAGCCCTGCTTGATGCTTATGAGATCCCCTATGTCTTCTCCGATTCCCATATATTGGCAGTCACCTTGCACAAGGGGATGACCAAGGCTGTGGTCAGGGAGCAAGGGGTGCCTACAGCAGACTACTTCGTGATCCATGATGAAGAGGAGATCGAAAGAGTAGATCTTCCTTTCCCCCTGTTTCTCAAACCCGTAGGGGGAGGCACCGGTATGGGCATCAGTGCCAACTCTATCGTCCGTGACAAGATTGCCCTTTCGTATGTGGCTAAACTACTTCTCGCTGAGTTCCGTCAGCCTGTTTTGGTAGAGACCTATCTTGATGGTAGGGAGTTTACTGTCGGGATAACAGGAACTAGAGAGGGAGCAAGGGCGATCGGAGTGATGGAGATTGTTGTGGACCCCTCTTGTGACTTGGGAGTCTACTCCTATAAGACCAAGCAGGAGTACCTGGATTTTGCCAAGTATCACCTTGTTGGGGGAGAGGTCGCTCTTGAGTGCGAAAAGGTCGCATTGTCTGCATGGAATGCCCTAGGTTGCCGTGACGGTGGGCGCATAGATGTGAAGATGGATAGTCTGGGCAGGGTGAATTTTTTGGAAGTGAATCCCCTCGCCGGGTTGAATCCTGTCGACTCGGACCTTCCTATCCTCTGTAGAAAAGCAGGGATAAGTTATCATGAACTGATAACACGGATAATGGATTCAGCCCTGCTGCGGATGGGAAAGGCCAGGAGCAGATGCATATCCTAATCGTATCCGACAAGCTTTCCAAAGAACCTGCCAAAGACGAATTGGACACAGCTCTCGAAGTGAAGCAGGTAGGCAAAGCACTCAAGGCCCTCGGCCATGAGGTCTCTCATCTGGATTTTTCCCTGAATCTGCAGAGAGTGAAAAACAGGATCAACGCCATCCGTCCCGATCTCATCTTCAATCTTGTGGAGACATTGGAAGGGTGTCGGCTCATCCACCTTGCCCCCGCACTGTTCGAGGCCATGGGAATAAGGTTTACCGGTGGCAGCAGCTGCGCTATGATGCTCTCTTCAGACAAGCTCACTGCAAAACACCTCATGAGGAAGGAAGGGCTTCCAACTCCCCCTTGGCTCGAAGAGGCAGAACTTGACGGTCTTGCTGCTTTTTTAGGGCACCCGCTCATTATCAAGCCGGTCGCCGAGGAAGCGTCGGTAGGTATTACCGACGCTTCAGTGCAGACATTTCATGATGAAGCCTCATTGAAAAAAGCCCTTGCTGGAGGGAAAAACTTTGCAGAGACCTTCATACAAGGGCGTGAGTTTAGTGTCTCTGTGCTTGCGCTTGGAGATGAAATGATAACCTTTGAACCAGCTGAGATGCTATTTATTGATTACCCTTCCAACAAACCGACCATCGTTGGGTATGAAGCAAAGTGGGAGGAATCCTCCTTCGAATATATGCACACCCAACGCAACTTCTTGTTTTCCCAAGGCGATGAGCAGCTACTCATCGCCTTAGGGCAGTTGAGCCGCAAGGCATTCCTGCTTTTTGGGGGAAAGGGATATGCCAGGGTAGATTTCCGTATTGATGAGTGTGGCGATCCCTTTATCCTTGAGGTGAACCTCAACCCTTGTATCGCCCAAGACAGCGGCTTTGTGGCCGCTGCCCAACGAGAGGGCCTTTCTTATGATGAGATGATCGCTCTGATCATCAGAGGGTAGGGCGATGGAAAACTATACATTCAGGGAACAACCTGTTGATACAGATATCCGGGGCATCGCGTCAATTCTCGATTCTTCGGGGTTCTTCAACAAAGAGGAGCAGGAAGTCGGTGTGAGCCTTGTTCGTGAGCGTCTCGAACAGGGAGTCGGGTGTGGTTACTTCTTCCAGTTTGCTCAGCAGAACGGCTTGGTCAGGGGATACACCTGCTTTGGCCCCATACCAGGGACCAAGAGCAGCTATGATCTCTACTGGATAGCTGTGGAGGGTACCTGCCGGGGGCAGGGGCTGGGGACCATGCTCCTGAAAAAGAGTGAAGAGGAGATACGCACTAGGGGGGGGACACGGATTTATATAGAGACCTCCTCCAGTGCTCTTTATCAGCCGACCCGCTCCTTTTACATGCGAAACGGGTATCAGATGGAGGCAGAGCTACAAGCTTACTATGCCCCTGGTGACAACAAGCTCATCTACGTGAAGAGTTGGTAGGTACCATCGATGACCCATATCGTAGCTTATAGGAAAAATGAGGATATCCTCTCTTATGAAGAGGTTGTGAGTTTGGTTCAGCACCAGATGGCTTTCATTGGATATAGTCAGAGCAGGGAGCAGGTAGCATCGGAAATACGAAACTCCATGAAAGAGGAGAGTCGGTCAGCCTTGTTTGTGGCATATGAAGAAGATGGTACAGCTATGGGTTTTGCCTATGGGAATATCTGCTGTGGCCTCGAGACCAGAGGGGATTACTTCTGGTTGAACGAGCTTTTTGTATCAGTCGGGTGTAGACAACAAGGGCTCGGTTCGGAGCTCCTGAGGTACGTCCAGACGTGGGCCAAGGAACATGGGTGTGCCTACCTTGCTTTGGTGACCCACCCCAACAACAAGAAGGCCCAAGCTCTTTACCGTGATCTGGGATTCGAACTTGAACAGTTGGTCTGGGTCGATACCTACCTCTGATTAATGTGACTGTTCGACAATATCCTGGATAAGGTCCTCGAAGGGGAAGCCTCCCTCTAGCGCCAGGTGATAGAAGCCGTAGAAGCTGGGGTTGCAGTTAACCTCCAACACCCAAGGTTTTCCCTCCTTATCGACGCGAAAATCCACCCTTGCATACCCGGAAAGGGAGAGTGCCTGCCAACATCGTCGGGCGATTGCAGTAAGCTCCTCCAAAAGAGGCCGATCGTCAGCCTCGGCATGATACTTCGCCTCTATATGACCGTAGCCGAAAGAGCTTTCATTCCACTTCGCATCGTAGGTGATGATCTTCTCTTTCTGATGCTCCTCATACCCTTGGA
Organism: Spirochaetales bacterium; assembly: GCA_012838275.1. Taxonomy (GTDB): domain Bacteria; phylum Spirochaetota; class Spirochaetia; order Sphaerochaetales; family Sphaerochaetaceae; genus Sphaerochaeta. The sequence goes on along the minus strand of DUPO01000085.1, from coordinate 6,918 downwards.
ACACCCATTCGTATGGGGTGAGCACAGTGCACTGCTCAAGTGGGCCGTACATGCAGGCGGTGAATTCCCTGCCCTCAATGTAGGCTTCCGCAAAGCATGGGGTTGCAAGGCTCTGTTCCTTGATGCTGAGCTGCATAAGGACACTCTCAGTGCTGACTATGGAGCTTTCATCCAAGCCTATGGAGGCATCTTCCGAGATAGGTTTGATGATGTAGCGGGTAAGGGACCTGTCTTGCAGGGCATCAATCTCGCCTTTGCAGATCCAAGGCGGGGTGTCGATAGAATTTGCCTTGAGAACACGCTTGGCCAACAACTTGTTGGTGGTTATGAACAGGTTCTCCAACGTACATCCCGTATATGGCAGTTCCATATGTTCGAGTATGCCCGGCAGAAGATACGCCAGGTTCTCTTTTCCCGGTTCTGAATCAACCAGGTTGAATACTAGGATAGGATTTTCCTTATCCATGCTTTGTAGCATTGGGATGGTATCAAGGGAGAAGGCGGCCAAAAGAGTATCGTATCCCTTTTGCTGGAGGATTTCTGCAATCCATCTGGCTTGCCTTTCTATATCAAGGACATCCTCTGGACTGCTGGGGCCTGTCTTGTTGTGCAACACTATAATGGTGTGATTTGTATACATGATATCCTTGTAGGGACAATGCTTAGATAGGTATATAGTTTGCTTCTCCCTCTCTTTTGTCAATTGGAAGAGAGGGTGGGTTTGTCAAATAGTGGCACTTACAGGCTTTTTTTATGATTGATCCAATCCGCTTTGAAATAGTAGATGGTAAACACCGTGGCACTGAGTAGCCAGGTGATGGGATGTGCCCAATAGACAACTCGTATATCCATAAGAAACAGTAGTCCGATCTTTATGTAGAGGACCCTGAATACACACCAGAATGCAAACATGACAGCCATGGGCACTATGGATTTCCCAGCTCCTCTGAAGAGACCGCTCATCACATGGGAAAGTGCAAGGGCAAAGAGGAACAGTGAGGATATATGTGATTTCTGGACCCCATAAATAATGATGGAAGGGTCACGGTTGAACAGGGCTACCAAGACATCTGCATATAGGAAGAGCAGGATACCTATCGCCTCAGCTAGGATTATTGCAAAGGTAACACCAAAGCGCACCCCTTTTTTTACCCTGTCGTACTCCTTGGCTCCTATGTTTTGCCCAGTGAAAGTGGTCATGGCGAGGGCGAAGCTTGTGATGGGTATGAAGGAGAACCCTTGGATCCTCATGAAGGCACCGGTTCCAGCCATCGCAGCCGCTCCGAATAGGTTTACGCTTGATTGCACCACGACATTGGCAAAGGAGGTGACAGAGTTCTGTATTCCTGAAGGGATTCCCATCCTGAGGATTTTTGGAAGCATCCCTTTCTTGAACCCTATCTGCCGTATCTCCACTTTGAAGATGTCATCACTCTTGAAGAGGAGGCGGAAGGATAAGAAGACACTGACTGATTGGCTGATGATGGTCGCAAAGGCAGTCCCTTCGATTCCCATCTTGAATACACCGACAAACAGCACATCCAGCACTACGTTCAGTAGGGCAGCGACAATCAGGAAGTAGAGAGGGTGCTTGCTGTCACCCACAGCTTGCAGGATACCAGCTGCCGTATTGTAGAGTATCAGGGCGCTGATTCCCAAAAAGAACACCTGCACATAGGTTTTGGCATCATCGAAGACATTGGGAGGAGTGCCCATCCAGCCGAGTATGACCGGGGCGAAAAAGTATCCTAAAATGGTAAGGGCAACACAACTGCAGAGGCTGAATGCTATTGTCGTATGGATGGCTTTATTGACCGCCTTGAGGTCTCCGGCACCATAATAGGTGGAGATGACCACCCCGGCCCCAACAAAAATTCCCTGGACCAATCCCACTAGGAGAAATATGAGAGACCCGCAGGAGGTGATTGCAGCGAGGGCTTCCTTGCCTAGGAAGTTTCCCACGACAACGGAGTCGGCTGTGTTATAGAGTTGTTGGAAGAGATTCCCAAGGGATATCGGGATGGCAAATCGGATGATATGTCCTTGTATGGATCCGGTTGTCATCAGTTTTGCCTGTCTGCTCATGATACGAAGTACTGTAATCCAATTGATGAAGGTGTGCAAGCGTCGAATTGATCACAGTCCTCTGGTGTGAATGCCTTTGGTTGTATGATTCTTCACCCTGAAAAGCGCGATTGGTATGCTATACTTGGAGTATAAGGGGCCCGCCGCATGCGATCAGAAAGCACGTACCACAAAGCAGTCCTTCTTTGGAAGGGCTTTGCAATAGAAACAGCAGCATCACTAAAGCAGCATCTCGACAGCTTTCGAGTGTTGTTTGCCTATCACTCTGGGAAGATAGAGAATGAAGCTGTAACGTACAACGATACACGAGAAATCTTTCATAATGACAAGGTCAGCTCGTTCACAGGAAATATCCGCACCCTTATTGAACAGCAAAACCAGAAGACATGCTATGAGTTCTTAGTTCCGAAGATCTTGAATAAAGAGCCTGTCACTAGAGATTTGGTCAAGGAGACCCATGCAATCCTAACTGCTGGGACCTATGATGAACGCAGATATATTGAAAGGGGGGAGCGTCCCGGTGAGTTCAAGAAGCATGATTATGTCACAGGGATGCTGGAAGTGGGTTCTTCTCCAGGAGAAGTTGCCCAGGATATTGACTCTCTTCTGTCTGAGTTGGCAGATCTCAATGTCAGTGGCGAAACAGGAGCGGAAAAACTTCTCAAGGCTGGGGCATATTTTCACGCCCGTTTTGAATATATCCACCCATTTGCAGATGGCAATGGACGCGTAGGACGCACCCTACTCAACTACTTTCTTATGATCAACGGCCACCCTCCGCTTATCGTCTATGAAGAGGACCGGAGCCAGTATTTCGATAGCTTGCGATCTTATGACAAAGATGAGGACCTTGAGCCGTTGTTCCAGTTCTTTCTTGCATCGACTGAAAAGACTTGGGCAAATGCGATTGCTAGGAAGGATGGGGATAGGACCCCTGAGAGGAAAGGGTTGCACTCTTTGCTCTAATCGTGTTTACGCCTGTTTGTAAGAGCGATACTCTCCAACACTTCTGAAGATGGGCTGCCCGTGAGGGTCTTTCTCTGGGTATCCTAGAAACTCATCCATATAGGCCAATACCTTGTCCGATAGAGCGTGCTCCAGCACCTCAGCTTCATGATGGACATCATCAACATCCATCATGAGCGTGTTGGTCAGAAAATGTTCGATGAGACGGTGCTTCCGTTGCTGTTGCAGTGCAAGAGTGAGGCCTTTCTCTGTGAGGCGACAACCTTTCCGGCTCTGATACTCAATCCAACCATCCTCTACAAACCGCTTTACCATGGTAGTGATAGTACCAGCGGTCAGGTTGAGATAGCGTGCCAAGGTTCCCATCGGGACGAAGAGCTCCTCATCAAAGTCTGATAACCTAAGCAAACTCTTCAAATAGTCTTCGACCGTCTGGGTTGGTTTGTTTTTCATCATGCTACTCCATCATTGCTGTTTTTACATTCTGCTCTCCGGCCTGTGTGAGCTTGAGCAGCCCTTGTGAAGATGAGATCATCCCATCCCCAATGGCTTTTCTGACCACTTGGCTTGCAAAATGCCTGTCCCAGTTGATGTGCTCGGTCAGGTGCTGTTCATGACACTCCAAGTCACACTGCTTCTCGGAACGGTGATGGGACAGGTGGATGGTGAGCATCGTAACTGCAAATTCCAGCTTTTGGGAGTGCTTCCTTCGGATCTGGGAGAGCAACCCTCGGTCCGGAGCAAAGAGGAATGCAAGGAGAAATGCCACACCGCACATGCTTGCCATAGCCCCTGCAGCAGAAGCATCAAGGGCCCAAGCGATTAGGAATCCCAAAACTGAAGAGACTATCCCGATTATCACCGAGAGGATGATCATGGTTTTCAGATCATCAGTCAGCAGGTAGGCAGTGGTTGCCGGAGCGATCATAAGCGCTACTACAAGAATCGATCCTACGGCATCAAATGCACCGACAGTGGTTATGCTCACACTTATCATGAGGATGTACTGCAGCAGGACAGGGGAGAATCCCAAGGACTTGGAGAGGCCAGGGTCAAAGGTCGCTATCTTCATCTCTTTGAAGAAGAGGGCGAGGACCCCTATATTCAGCAGGAGAATTATCCCCATGACCCAGGCAGTTCTCGGGCCAATGTCGTATCCGAGAAAGGAGATGCGGTCCAGCGGGGCGAATACCAGCTCTCCCAGCAGAACGGCATCGATGTCCAGATGGACATTTCCTGTATATCTGCTGACCAGGATCACTCCGATGCTGAAGAGTGCTGGAAATACCAACCCTATTGCAGCATCCTCTTTGACCAGTCCTGTCTTCACAAGGCTTTCGGTCAGGATGACTGTCAACAAGCCGGTACCTACAGCACCGACAAAGAGCAGAGGGGAGGAGAGTGAGCGGGTCATCAGAAAGCCAATGACTATACCGGGAAGGACTGCATGGCTTATGGCGTCACTCATAAGGGCCATCTTTCGCAAGACGAGGAAGACCCCCGGTATCGCACAGGCTGCTGAAACTAATATCGCTATAAGAATAATTTCACCGATCATAAGTTTTCCTCCCCTTTGTTCAGTAGTTTTTCCGCTTGTATGCGGCCATCCTGTGTAAGGGTCCATAGCTTCTCGTCAGTTTGAGTTGCCCAGTTGTTGGACTCGAGAGCTTGCAGGGCAATGCGTATGTTCCCTTCCCGACTGCGGATGAGCGAGATTGTCTTTATGCTGTGGGCCCTCTCGCCATCAGTATGGTTCTCCTCCAAGTGATACAGGTCGAGCAACAGCTTTTGTAAGGAGAATGCAAACCTGTTCCGGTAGCGTTGGGCTGAGCGGGCAAGAATGCCCCGGTTAGGTGATAGCAATAAGGATAGGATGACTATTGCAGTCAAGCAGAGGACAATTGCCGGGCCTGTCGGAAGGTTGGGGATAAGGCTTGAAAGCAGAGCTCCAGCCACTCCGCCAAGGGCGCCAAAGAATGCACTGAGCACTACCATGGCCCCCATCTTGTTGGTCCATTGCCGGGCAGCAGATGCAGGAGCGATCAGCATGGAGCTCATGAGTATGACCCCGACAGTAGACAGGCCGGTTACTATTGCAATGACTATCAGAGCGGTAATCATCAAGTCGGTAGCCCTCTCCGAGAATCCAAGGCTCTGCCCGTAGATCGGGTCGAAGGTCATCAGCTTGAACTCCTTCCAGAAGAGAGCCATGCATATGATAGCCACAGTGCCGAAAATCACCGTTATCCACAGGTCTTCTTTGAGCAATGCAGCCGCTTGGCCAAACAGATACTTGTCCAGACCCGCTTGTGCAGCGTTCGGTTGTGACTGGATGTAGGTAAGCAGCAACAGCCCGATTCCGAAAAATACACTTAGGATGACCCCTTGTGCCCCATCACTGGAGATCCTTGAGTGGCGTATGATCCCAAGGATGAAGTAGGATCCGATCCAGCCGGCAACAGCTGCACCCAACAAAAGGATGAGGGAGCTTTTGCTTCCTGTGATCATGAAGGCAAGTACTATTCCAGGCAGAGCCGCATGGGATATGGAGTCGCCTAGGAGGCTCTGTTTTCGTAGGACGGCAAACGTACCTAGGGACCCTGCTACAATCCCTAGGAGCGCTGATCCCAAAGCAACTATTTTAAGGGTATAATCAGCTAGGAAGATCATGGCTGTTCTCCTTTGGAGGGAGTGATTTCCACTGGAGAGGAGGACTCTTTTTCTTCCAGGAAGGAGAGCTTTCCTCCATATGTCTTGCGGAGATTCTCGTTGGTGAATATCTCTTTTACAGGGCCTCCTGCTATCCGCCTCACATTGAGCAGGGTCACCCAATCGAAATATTCGGGAACTGTCTGCAGGTCATGGTGCACGGCTACCACAGTTTTTCCAGCGTGCTTGAGTTCCTTCAATATTGCGATGATAGTCCTCTCTGTTGCGGCGTCAACACCTTGGAAGGGTTCGTCCATAAGGAATATCTCAGCATCTTGCGTAAGAGCTCTTGCCAAGAAGACCCTCTGTTGCTGGCCTCCTGAGAGTTGGCTGATCTGCCGGGTGGAGTAGTCTCGCATCCCTACCTTTTCCAAAGCTTCTGTAGCCTGGTATATCTCAGTCTTGCCAGGGCGTTTTATCCATCCGAGTCTGCCATAGGTGCCCATGAGCACCACATCGAGTACTGTGGTGGGGAAGTCCCAGTCCACGCCTGTCCTTTGAGGTACATAGCCGACAAGCTTTCTCTGTCTCTCATAGGTATCTCCAAATATTCCTACCTTTCCTGCAGTCAGCTTCACCAAACCGAGAATCCCCTTGAGCAGGGTCGATTTTCCTGCTCCGTTGGGCCCTACTATGGCCATCATGATGCCTGGGGGAACTTGGAAATCAACGTCCCAGATAACGGGTTTCTCATGGTAGGCGATGGTGATATCTTCCGCATCAATCGCTAGTTCTTTGTTCATTGTTTTTCCTCCAAGGATAGGCCTGCAACTATAGTGTCTATATTATGGGTAACCATTCCGATATAGGTCCCTTCAAATGTTCCTGTGTTTCCCATGGCATCACTGAAGAGTTCGCCCCCGATCTCAACATTCCAACCTCTCGATTTGACAGCGGCTTGCAAAGCCCTGATACTTTTGTCCGAGACTGAAGATTCGACAAACAGGGACCGGATCTTGTTTTCAGCAATATAATCAGCGAGTTCACGGACATCGGAGGTACTCGCTTCGTCAACAGTACTGATACCCTGCAGTCCCTTTACCTCAAAACCATATGCCCGTCCGAAGTAGTTGAAGGCATCATGTGCTGTTATAAGGATACGACGCTCTTCGGGTATCGTAAAAGCCTTCTCCTTTGTATAAGCATCGAGATCTTTCA
>DUPO01000084.1 GCA_012838275.1 Spirochaetales bacterium | reverse complement strand
GCCCGACCAGCCGCACTACCATTTCAGCAAGCTTCAAGGCCGCTCCCGTCTTTTCAAGGATAGTCCCGATAAGGGCACCGAGGATGATGACAATACCGATACTGCTGAATATGCCGCTAAAGCCGGAGCCGATGGTATTCGGGATATCCGCCAACGGAATTCCGACAACAATGGCAAGGATGAGTGAAATCCCCATAAGAGCCAGGAAAGGGTTCACGTTCCACTTTGAAATCGCGATGATCATGATTGCAATTGCAATGATGAATGTAATGATTAGTGCTACTCCAGACATGTGTTTCTCCTTATTATTGATAAGGGTATTATACCATGTCTTTAATAGGTTTGGTTTTATTTACTGGTATTAGCGTTTCCAGAAGGTTTTGGTAAATAGGGCATAGACGGTGAAGAGTTCAAGCCGTCCTACCAGCATCAGAAAGGAACACACCCATTTTATGGATGAAGGGAATGCGGCAAAGTTACCTGTGGGGCCTACGGAACCGAAACCGATCCCAATATTTCCCAGACAGAGAAAGGAGGCTGCAAAGCTGGTAAGCATATCAGCCCCGCTGAGTGATATGACGACTGAGCCCAAGATTCCTGTGGCGATGTATATGCCAAAAAAGGTTGAGATGGAGAGCAGTAACTCTGGGCGCATGGTGTTTTGGCCTACACGGACTCGGAAGATGCCCTTAGGGTGGATTCTTTGGCTTATGTTGGCTTTGGCCATCTTCAGGAGGGTGGCGACACGGATTACCTTTACGCCCCCTCCGGCAGAACCCGCACATCCTCCGACAAAGAAAAGGAGCAAGAGAAGCATCTGCGAGAATGCCGGCCAGTTGACATAGTTGGCGGTGGCAAAGCCGGTTGTGGTAATGATCGAGGCGCTTTGGAATGCACTGAAACGCAGGGACTGCCAGAAGCTGCCATAGTTGTTGTTGTAGTTTAGGGTAATTGCGGAAAGCAGGGAGACGGTTGTCCAGATCCCGAGATAGACACGAAGTTCCCCATCCTTCCAAACACTCTTGATCCTGCCGGAGAAGGCTTTGAAGTAGAGAGCGAAGTTTGCTCCGGCTATCATCATGAAGACGGTCACGACTATGTCCACATACGCACTGCTGAAGCTTCCGATGGAGGAGTTCTTTACACAGAATCCTGCTGCAGCCATAGTGGAGAAGGTTACGGTGATGGCGTCATACAGAGATAGGCCGCCAAGCTTGAGCAATACAGTCTCAAGGAGTGAGAACAGCAGATAGATTGACCAGAGGATAGCTGCCGTGGTCTTTATCTTGGGGGTAAGCTTGTCTTTGGTGGGTCCGACTGACTCTGCGCCGACCAATAGGGTGCCGCTCACTCCCAAGGCGGGTAGGAGTGCTACGAAGAGAACCACTATCCCCATACCTCCTAGCCAGTTTGTTTCTGAACGCCAGAAAAGTATCGACTTGGGAAGACTCTCTATTTCTGGCAGGACTGTTGCACTTGTAGTGGTGAATCCGCTCATTATCTCAAAGAATGCACTGCTGTAGTTCACAAAACTGCCGCTTACGACCAGTGGTATCGCACTTATTGTTGTGGCGATGATCCAGGTAAAGGTCACAAACAGGTACCCGTCCCGAGATGCGAGGGTATGGTTTTCTATTTTTCTAGTCAGATAAAAAACCACAGCACAAAAAATGGCCATTGCCCCATAGGCTGCAAGGAAGCCTTGCAAGGCCGCCTCTTCTTTCAGGTATACTGCCATTAGGGTAGGGAACAGCATAAAAAAGCCTAGGACCAGCTGGATAAAAGCGAGGAGCCTGAAGTCTTGTTTCCAATTAATCATTGCTACCTACCCAAAAAGTTTTTGTATGAACTCGGCTGACTCGCGCATAGCGGCCACAATAACGGTATCGCCTTCATGGAGAGTGGAGTTACCCGTCGGGATGACACTCTTGCCGCTTTTTCCTGTAAGTCCTGCTACGATGGCCTTTTTCCTCATGTTGATCTCGCTTAGCTTTTTGCCAAGGACAGCACAAGTGCCGTTGATGGAGAATTCGAAGATCTCCAGCTGTCCATTGTAAAGACTGTGCAGGCTCTCTATGTTGGTGCCTCTGAGATAGCGCAAGAGGGATTCGACAGTTGTGTCGGTAATGGAGATGACCACATCGATATCCAGATAGGAGGCTAGACGGGTGTAGTTGTTGTTTTGTCTGATCAGGGCCATCGAGCGCGATATGCCTATCCTCTTTGCATACGAGGCGGTGATGATGTTGAGCTCGTCATTGTCAGTTAGGGCGATGAGAAGATCATAGCTTCCCAATTGCTCTTCCTGCATGATGTCCTCATCGGTGATGTCGGCCTTGATCACAAGGACCTCGGGGAATCTTTCGGAGAAATCATTGCATACGACTTCATCCTGGTCGACCACAGTCACTTTGGAACGCATGGCAATGGTCATGCGGTTCAAGAGCGCACGGGTAATCCTGCTCGCCCCTACCAAAACTATCTTGGTTGGTTTCTTCTGGAGTTTCCCCACTGTCTTGAGGATGTCGGTTACCTCTTCAGAGTCTGCGACAATGGAGAGTGTGTCCTTGGGTTCGATGGAAGTCGAACCCGAGGGGACAAGGGCTTTGTGTCCCCGGTTGATGGCTGCTATGACAAAATCGGCCTTCAGCTTGTTGCGCATGTCCATGACAGATGTGCCTATATAAGGAGAGAAGGGCTCGACATAGAAGTTATAGAGTAACAGGTCCGTGTTGCTGAAGCCCAGGACATTGCTGTACACCCCCTGTTCGATGGTGTTGAATATGTACCTTGCAGCTTCTGCATTGGGATTGACGATGTAGTCAATGCCCAGCAACCCTTCCTTCAGTCCGTCCACACCTGTATAGACAAGGCTGCGGATGGCGGCCACTGTCTTGGTTTTCTTGAAGGTGGATGAGACTATCCCGCAGGAGACAAGATTTATCTCGTCGCTGTTGGTTACGGCAATGAATGCCTCGGCGTTCTCACACCCCGCTTCAATGAGCTTGTCTATGTCTGTTCCGTTTCCTAGAATTCCCAAGCAGTCGAGTTTCGCAACGGCAGTTGCAACACGCTCGTGAGAGTTGTCGATTATCACCACATCCTTATGCTCTTCAATAAGATGTTTGGCGAGACCGAGACCTCTTCTTCCTG
>DUPO01000083.1 GCA_012838275.1 Spirochaetales bacterium | reverse complement strand
GCCCGGTCAATCTACCAGATTTCAAACCATCCAGTCAAGGCCCTGCGGACCTTTTCCCGAAGCTTTCCATCCGGCCATTGCTTGCCGAACAAGATGGGATACTACCCGTATGCGCTAATCATGTCCAGAGGGTTTCTAAAAATAATGACAATAAATGTAAAACTACCCCTCCTCTTGTCCAAGAAAGACCGCTTCGATACTATGCCGGAAGGAGAAACGCCATGGAACAAGATATGAGCAGGGGTAATCCTACCCGCCTCATCCTTCTGTTTTTATTACCCATTATTGGGGGGAGTCTTTTCCAGCAGTTCTACAGCATGGTAGACACGATCATCGTAGGCCGGTTCATCGGTGTCAAAGCCCTCGCAGCTGTCGGATCAACAGGAGGAGTGAGCTTCTTCGTCTTGGGTTTCGTCATTGGTCTCACTGCTGGGTTTTCTGTCATCATCAGCCAAAAATTCGGAGCAAAAGATCTGGATAGCATGAGAAAGGCCATCTCGATGAGCATCCTTACGGCAAGTGTTGTTTCGATAGTCGTATCAACGTTGGCGGTATTGCTGTGCAGACCCCTGCTCCTTGTGATGAACACCCCATACGATATCATCGACGACGCCACCTCATACCTGAGGATAATCTTCATCGGAATAATAGCAACCATCTACTACAACTTGTTGGCATCCATACTGAGAGCCCTCGGGGATAGCAAATCACCTCTGTTTTTCCTTCTGATAGCATCGGTGCTCAACATTATAGGTGATCTCATAGCTGTCCTGATCTTGGACATGGGCGTTCAGGGTGTTGCTCTGGCTACAGTGCTAAGCCAGAGCATCTCGGCTCTGTTATGCATATTCTATATAAGCAGACGCTACCCTTCCCTACATCTGAGCAAATCCGACTGGTCCCTTGATTGGCCTATGATCGGAAACCTCCTACGCATCGGCGTTCCCAGCGCACTGCATTTCTCTGTATGTGCTCTGGGGGTCATGTTTGTACAGGCTTTCATCAACAAGATGGGAAGCGATACGGTGGCGGCCTTCTCTGTCGGCATAAAGATTGAACAGTTGGTAACCCTGCCGCTATCAACGCTTGGAGTAGCCATGACCACCTTCGCCGGCCAGAACCTTGGAGCGGGGAGACTTGACCGGGTGAAACAGGGGGTAAGGAGCGCCACCTTACTGCTGGTACTTTTCAGCGCAGCGGCCTTCTTTCTTCTTCTCGCCTTCGGGGAAGACCTTGCACGTCTCTTTATAGATGCAAAAAATATTGCGGTTATCGAGAAGGTTCAGCTCTACCTAAATGTGACTTCTCCCTTTTACATACCTCTGGGTCTGATCTTCGTCCTGCGCAGCACCAGCCAAGGGATGGGCTCCGGCCTTATCCCCCTACTCTCAAGCTTGCAGGAGATGGCATTCAGGATCCTCGTCGCCCTAACCCTACCCAAGTACCTGGGGTATGTAGGGATATGCTTGGCCAGCCCCATTGCCTGGGTAGCAGCCGCCACCCTACTCTTCTTTGCCTATAGGATCCAGATAAAGCGGCTCTCTCTCATACTGTACATGAAGCAATAGGATACGACTCCCCCCTGTATAATCATGAATATCTACGCATACCACAACTCAGGCTATATAGGAGACGGAGTAAGGATACGACTCACCCATTCACCGCGGTCCCTCTCCATCCTAGGTGCTTCTCAAATGCAGCAAAAGCAGTTCAAACTCAAGGCAAATGCCCTCTTCTCCCTTTTAGGCAGACCCCATCCAAAAGCCCTGATAGAAATACCTCCAAAGAAGGATTTCGCAACCCTGGAACTCGCCATACTGCTCGCCTTGCTATTGTCTGCCGACCACCTATTGGAAACTTCCAGCCCTGCCATCATGATTGTAGGCAAGATCAATCTCGATGGCAGCATTATCCCGATGCCTACGCTCCTTGATGCTCCTCAGGCAGCACTCTCCTCTGGTTGCAAGTTGCTCATAGCCCCTCCAAGCCAACACCCTCATACGTGTGATAATGTGAAAATCATCCATTGCAGCGACATTGCAACAGCACTGCAGCAGTGCAGGCGATTTGCTCTGAAGCATGAAGGAGAAAGCTCCATTATCCTTGAAAAGGGCAAACCTTCTCCGACGTCACATCCATTTACAGGAATAATCGGCTTGGAAAAAGCAAAAAAGGCTCTTGTTCTCAGCGCGGCAGGAGGTCTGAACATTCTCCTATACGGCCCGCCTGGGGTCGGTAAAACACTGCTACTCAATACACTTGAAAAGCTGCTTCCTCCGCTCTCTGAGACTGAGATAGAAGAGATAGCCCGGATCAGGGGGGAGATTCCGGCAAAAAGGCCCGTCCTAGAGATATTTCCCCATATGGGAGAGAAGGACCTCCATCCGGGCGGATCGTCATTTTTCCATCTTGTCCATAAAGGGGTACTCATTGTCGATGAACTTACCAACCAGAAAGAGAGGACCCTCAAGACAATATCCTTCTTCCTGGAAAAACGAAAATATGACTCCTATCCTGTCAGCTTCACTCTGGCCTCAGCCATGAATGGTTGTCCTTGTGGAAATATGGGAAAGGAGGAGGAACTGTGCACCTGCACTGAGAGACAGAGGGAGAGGCATTGGAACAAAGTTGGTTCGGCCCTGCTGGACAGATTCGATATCTGCCTGAGCGTTCTGCCGGAAAACCTTATGACAGTACCACTTGCATATGAGGATCCGGACCTCCTATCAACCATTACAGAGGTATGGATAAAACAACAACAAAGAAGCGAGCTGTCATACCGCAAACTCCTGCCCTTGCTGAGTACCAGCTTACAGGGAAGGAGTTTAAGTATGAGGGCAAGCATGTCAGCCTGTAAGATGGCAAAACTGATTGCAGATTTTGAAAAACGTGACGTTGTCACCAGAGAAGATATGGTTGAAGCGTTATCATATAAGACATATGGAGTTGACCGGCATTGGCGTTAAAAGAATAAAGCCGAAAAATATTTTCCTACAAGTAGTTGACACCAGTTCTAGCTTCCTGCTATAGTCCAATACGTTGCAGGGGCCGCTAGCTCAGTTGGTAGAGCAACGCCCTTTTAAGGCGTGGGTCACAGGTCCGAATCCTGTGCGGCTCAAAGTGCCTGTTACATGTAACATGCAAGACCATGTCTCCTTCGTCTAGTGGTTAGGACAACGGGTTTTCATCCCGTCAACAGGGGTTCAATTCCCCTAGGAGATGTAGCAACAGTGAAGCTGTCGTTTTTACGACAGCTTCTTTTCTTTTTAGGCTCAGATCAGAATTCTGATCTGAGCCGGATTTCAAGCAACTTATTCAAGAGACACTCTCTACCTTGAGATGTTGCACATGATGCCTTGGTCTGGAGACAACTCCTCAGAATATATCATGTTCCAATCTTGACAGATGCCATTTTGTATAATAGACAGTATGTATAGGGTGCATATCCGATACGTCATATCTCCCAAACAGACTGGATACGCATCCTGACAATTACCCTTCTTCCGGGCTGCAATCTGTCTGTCTTGACTCCACACCCACAAGCCTACAGGTTGCAGCCCACACGTTATAATGCCAGTTGATTTCTTTGCCCTATTCTAGAGGTTCCTGTACGAGCAAGGCCCTTCCTCCCCAATGTATTGCCAAAGCGCCCAGAGGTGCTGTTACCAGAATACTCATCACGGCCATGGCCAGGATAATTTCCCCAGCTCTAAGAGGCATGCCGTTGGCCTGCATGACCATTAGTGGGGCAGCTCCTATGGCTGCCTGCACCGTTGCTTTGGGCAGATACGAAAGGACTACAAAAAGCTTCTCCTTCTGGTTCAAATTTGCCCCTAAGGTACACAGATATGTCCCTACTGACCTTGCCAGCAAACCAAGGAAGATCAAGGCGATCCCTTTCAGCCCTGCATCAAGAGCTGCATCTATCTGCACCTGAGACCCTACAAGGGTAAAAAGAAGGATCTGTGCGAAAATCCAAATCTTTGCAAGTTTTGAAGATATCTCATGTGCCATCAACTCCCTCTTCTCCAGGATGACAAAGCCAATGGTCATCACCGCGATCAAGGGTGCAAAGGGAATATTCAGCGTATCAAGGAAATCTTTCAGACTGACCAACATGATCGACAGACTTACAACAATTAGGGTCCTTTTGGTTGCCCGAGGATTGAACCGTTCAAACATGGTGATCAGAATAAGAGCCAAGGCCAATCCTAGGGCAATTCCCGTAAAAATTGAAAGGGGGATGCCAGCCAACTGCCATCCGATGTTTATCTGTTTCCCACTGTATATCCCAATAAGTATGCTGTAGACGACAATGACCGTCACATCATCCAGTGAGGCACCAGCAAGCACCATAGTGGGGATGTTTTTCTTCTCCCCCCTCCTCTCTTCTATGAATCTGATCATGGGTGGCACGACTACCGCAGGAGACACCGCCGCAAGAATACAGCCCAGGATCGCTGCTTCCATGCTACTGATGCCGAGCAAAAGAGGGGCCATTACAAAAATAAGCAACGCCTCACAAGTGGCGGGAAGGAACCCCAGAAGCAGCGCATGGCGACCCACCTTGTGCAAACTCCCTTTGGAAAGTTTAAATCCCGAACGCAGTAAAATGATGATAAGCGCCATGAGGCGCAGATCAGAACTCACATTAAGAAGGGATGGATGGATGAGATTGAGAATCGAAGGGCCGAACAACACACCAATACCGATCATACCAACAAGAGGTGGCAGGCCCAAGCGAGTGAAAAGCCATTCTGAAACAAGACATAATAGAATAATGAGAGCAAGACTCAAAGCCATGGGCAACTCCTAAAATCACTAGAGACCTTTGTGTGATATATAGGAGTTATCAGCAACGTTATAAACGAGCGGTTTTCATCCAGGAAGGAATGGAAGGCGAACCCCATCGCCTACAAGCATACTAAAGAGCAAAAGTCCTCCTGTCAACGCATTCCACCTGTACAAGAGGGGGTTTGTATGAATAATACTAAAGGATAAGGAGTCATACCAATGAACACTATTTCCAGAATCAAACGTATTTGTGATGCCAACGGAATTTCAGGTTTCGAAGATGAGGTCCTCCTTGCCATCCGCGAAGAGGCGTCCTCCCTTGGGACCTTCACAGAAGACAGCATGAGAAACCTCTACCTTGCCTATGCAGGGAACAAAGGCAACCGCCCTGTCATACAGCTCGATGCCCATACCGATGAAGTGGGCTTTATGGTAAAATGCATCCGTGAAGACGGTATGCTGGAATTCATTCCCATCGGTGGCTGGGTCACCAGCAACATACCTGCCCATCGTGTCAGAGTTCAAAACTCAGATGGGCTCTACATCCCCGGCCTGATCGGGAGCAAGCCTCCACACTACATGAGCGAGTCAGAACGGAAGGCAGCCCCTGAAGTCTCCAGCATGATAATCGACATCGGCTCCTTCAGTCATGAGGAGACAATCAACAAGTACAAGATTAGAGTTGCCTCCCCTGTCGTGCCGGAAGCCTCGTGCGTATACAACGAAGAAAACGGCCTTCTCATGGGTAAAGCTTTCGATTGCCGGCTCGGGTGCACCTCCATCATAGACACATTGGAAGCACTGCAAGGGGAAAGACTCAATGTTGACCTGGTAGCAGGATTTGCAAGCCAGGAAGAGGTCGGATGCAGAGGTTCCATTATCACTGCCAGAACCATAGATCCGGATGTGGCAATCTGCTTTGAAGGAGTCCCTGCTGACGATACCTTCCTGCCCTCATACCAGAGACAGACAGCAGTCGGAAAGGGTCCCATGCTGCGTCATATCGACAGTAAGACCATCATCAATCCACGCTTCCAGCGTTTCGCACTCGATATTGCCAGACATTGCGACATTCCGGTACAGGAGGCCGTACGCACGGGAGGGTCGACCAACGCTTCACAGATCCATCTTGCGCATAGGGGCATCCCCACTATCGTAATAGGAGTGCCTGTAAGATATGCCCACACCCACTGGGGCATAAGCAGCCTCATAGATGTGCAGAATGCTGTAAAGCTGGGTGTTGAGATAATCAAGGCCTTGGATGCCAAGACGATAGCAGGATTCTGATTTTATTTTGACAAAGCACTTCTGCAATGTCATACTGGTTTTTGTAGGGAGGCTTGTATGAAAGAGATTCAGCTCTGCATGAGCGAAATGCGTGATTTTTTCCAAACGGGGACAACACTGAATGTGTCATGGAGGAAAAAACAACTTAAAGCGTTGAGGGCTAGTATCTCCGAACACGAAAGCGCAATCCTCAAAGCCCTGCAGGAGGACCTGGGAAAGTCTGATTTTGAAGGGTACGCCACCGAGCTGGGCATCGTCTACAGTGAGATAGACCACCACCTCAAGCATCTGGATTCCTGGAGCAGGCCCAAACGGGTCCGCTCCACAATCCTTTCCTTTCCCTCACGCTCATACATCGTTACCCAGCCTCTGGGAGTAGTGCTGATCATGAGCCCCTGGAACTACCCGTTCCAACTTACCATGGCACCCTTGGTTGCAGCGATAGCTGCAGGGAACTGTGCTGTGGTCAAACCTTCACGCTACAGCGCCCACACCTCACGTGTCTTAGTCGAGATACTCAGCAAGGTGTTCCCTTCCGAGTACGTGGCCACTTTCGAAGGAGGCAGTGAGATGAACACTGCCCTTCTGAACTACCGCTTTGATCATATCTTCTTTACAGGCAGTCCCACGGTAGGAAAAATCGTCATGCAGAAAGCTGCCAGATTCCTCACCCCGGTCACCCTTGAGTTGGGAGGGAAAAGCCCGGCTCTCATAGATGAGGGGACGAACCTCAAACTAGCGGCAAAAAGCATAGCATGGGGCAAGTTCCTCAACGCCGGTCAAACCTGCGTAGCGCCAGACTACATCCTGATCAAACACGATTTGCAAGAGAGGTTTGTAGAGGAGCTTATCGGAGCCATACAATCGATGTACGGCACCGATCCCCTGAACAACAGTGAATTTCCCAAAATCATCAACGAGAAGCACTTCACACGCCTTACAGACCTGCTTGGAACGGGAACTCTCGCCTACGGGGGACAGCTCGATCCGAAACTGATGAAAATTGCCCCGACCATCCTTGTCGGCCCAAACCTTGATTCCACCCTGATGACCGAGGAGATATTCGGCCCCATACTCCCGATCATCTCCTTCAACCAGTTTGAAGAGGCCTTCTCATTTATCGAAGGGAGGGAACACCCTCTCGCACTCTACTTCTTTGGAAGCAACTCCCAGCATGAAAAGCAGGTAGTGGATTCACTGCTGTTTGGCGGGGGCTGCATCAACGACACGGTCCTCCACCTCTCAAACCCACACCTCCCCTTCGGAGGCGTGGGTGCCAGCGGGATGGGCAGGTACCATGCAAAAGACGGATTCATGACCTTCAGCCACAAGAAAAGCATCCTAAAGAAATATACCTTCTTGGATGTACCCCTTCGATACGCCCCTTTCAAGGGGAAATACTCACTGCTCAGGCGCATGATGCGCTAAGGGTAAAAGGAGCCTTTTATGAAAAGAACTGCTGTATTGCTCGCACTTTTCCTGTTTATGTCCAGCCTTGTCCCCTTGGCCGCTGCACCAGACTTTACACAAGCCGACCTTCTGCAGGATCAGGAGAATTTCACAGCTTGCGAAACCGAACTCATGCTGCAGAAAAGCCTGGCAACCACAGACCAGGAGCAAGCGGAGGTGTTATGGCGCCTTGCACGCTTACAGGTCTCCATCGGTGATGAACTTCCTGACAATGATAAGGATGGCAAGTTCCGTGAATATGAAAAAGGTGAAGCGTATGCCCTCCAATCCATAGAGAAGCATCCCAACCCCCTCGCCTACCTCTGGAAATCTTCAAATATAGGAAGATGGGGGCAAACAAAAGGGCCTCTGAACGCCCTTGGCAAAGCAAAAGGGATGCTCGAGGACCTTACCATTATAGTCAATGAGTTCAATACCTTGGACTCCACCGAGACCTGGTATGTGCTTTCCAGCCTCTATGACGAACTTCCCGGGGGATTCATTTCGTTCGGCAACAGTGTGTGGGCCATCAGTTATATGCGCAGGGCAATGGAGACCCTTCCTCCGACATTGCTCTATCCCGGTCACTACAAGAAACTTGCTGAAGAACTCTACAGCCGTAACTGGAGCGCCTCCAAACGAGCGAAGGAGTTTAAGAAAATGGAGAATGACTGGAAGAAAACAACTACAAATCTTGAAAAATATCGCTACTATGAGGGAAAGAATGGCGGGGAAGTGCAACCTTTTTACTCCTCAGTCCCTCTCACAAGGATGAGTGACCGCCAAGAAGCACAAATGGTTCTTGCCTATATCAGGGCAAAGCACAAGGTATTCAACAACCTCCAACCAAGCGATGCCAAAGAGATGGAGAAGATCGAGAAACTTTTCATTTCCTACACCTGAGCTTCCTCTTGAAAGGCTCGTATCTCAATAGGAACAGGATGACCGTGGCCCAAGCACCGGTCATCCTGTCTTGTCTGCTCAGAAGCAGCACAGCGTGTCAACGCTTTGATACAAAGGTGAAAATCGAAAGCTTCACAGGCTTTTACTATGCATACACCTCACATCTCTTAAATCGACTTGTGTTTGTCCATAGAGCTATACAGCATTCTTTTCACCGTGACCAGTCCCACAATCTCCTCTTTGTCCATGGCAATGAGAATATCTCCCTTGATCGCCTGCACGACCACCAGGGCATCATAGAGGTCACTGGTGAAAGGAATGGTGATGTCTTTCTTGGTAAAAAGGGAACCTATGAGCTCATCCTGTTCGGGCTTTGTATTGTAGAGCTCCTTGTAGCTTATGGTTCCCTGAACTCTCTTGCCATCAATGACCGGGAGAACCCCGAGATTATGCTTATGCATCAAATCAAGAGTCTCCCTCACGCTGGATTTTGGACTGCAGGCGATAATGTCCTTCTGCATGACCTCCCCGACGGTGATCATCTTAAAGGTAGAAATCCGCTTGTCAAACTGGATGTTTATGCCTCTCCTGGTAAGCTTCTTCGTGTACATGGTCTCCTTGTACAGCAGCTTAGCCACAAAATGGGAAATAACCGCCCCAAGCATAAGGGGGAGCATGATTTCGTAGTTTCTCGTCATCTCGAAAATCATGATTATGGAGGTAAGCACCCCTCCGGTGACACCGGACACCATAGCGCCCATCCCTACAATAGCATATGCCGCCACAGAACCTGTGGAGCCGGGGAAAAGCCAGTTCGCCACAACACCCAAAGCACCACCAAGGGCCGCCCCCAGGAATAAGGATGGAGCGAAAATACCTCCGGATCCACCAGCCCCCAAAGAGACGGTATTCGCAATAATCTTCAGAACGACAAGCGACAACAACACAAGCAGTGATTGTAACTTATTTGTAAGGATGGCATCCATAAAGTCATCACCTGCCCCAAAGACATAATAGGAGCCGAACACATTCAGAGAGAGCAGTCCGATCGAGCCGACAATCACTCCCCCTATCAGCGCCTTGAAGATTGAGGGAATCTTGAGATTGTCAAAAAAGTCTTCAACAAAATAGACTGAGTGGATGAATGCGACTGAGAGCAACCCCGCCGCAATGCCCAGCAAGGCATACAACAGCAGCTCATAGGAGGATATCATCATATATTGGGGGATGACAAAAGCGGGATGGACACCCAGAATCATCGTGGAGATGTAAGTGGCGACAATGGATGAGACGACCATGGGCATGATGGTCATTATGCTATATTCAGGGACTATCAGCTCAAGGGCAAACATCACTCCACCTATTGGAACATTAAACGTTGCGCCGATTCCTCCAGCAGCCCCTGCTCCGACCAGAATGATGGTCTCCCGAGGAGTAAGATTAAAAACCTGCCCAAGGGTTGACCCGAAGGAGGATCCAATCTGCACGATAGGACCTTCCTTACCTACAGAACCCCCGCTACCTATGGTAAGAGCTGAGGCAACGGTCTTTATAATAGCCACTACTGGCCTGATCCTGCCCTCGTTCTTCGCTACTGCCAACATCACCTCAGGGACTCCGTGACCTTTAGCCTCAGGAGCCCATTTTTCTGTCATGAAATTGGCAAGTGCGATACCTACCACAGGAATAAATATTACCAACTTACCCCACGGGGAGAGGCCTCTGGTGTGCTTGAATGAAAGAGTCCCCAAAAACAGGAGGTTGTGGAAAAAATCTATCAGATACCGTAATCCGACGGCACCTAAACCTGCCACTACGCCGACAAGCACACAGAGGAAACTCAGATAGATAGTTCTCCAGACCTGTTTGCTCCCTTCGTGCAAAATTCTCGAATATGTTTGAGAATCTCCCTTCTTTTCATGTTCGTACATACCTGTATACCCTCTATTCGACCCTGCAAATGAAGAATAAGCCATCCAGGGGTTGTGTTGCTGATGAACCACCATTGTAAAAACTAATTGGACAAATGTCCATGAAAGCCAAAAATTTCACAAACATTTGACAAATCGGTCATTGTATGCCCGTCATATTCACATAAAGACAACTCCTTCAAGCTACGGGGAGCCACTCAGATCTGCATATCATACTCTTCTGAAAAGAAAAGACCAGATGCTTCGGTTTAATGTAGGGGATATCTGAAGAGACGGTTCCAAGACTGTCATTTTTCCTGATTTGCTTGACGAAAAAGAGAAAACTTTCTAATATATATTAGAATACAATCATATGATGATATATAGGAGAACCATCCACTTATGATAAGGACATGGGAAGTAGAAAACCTAGACTGCGCAAGCTGCACTGCCGAGATCGAACACAAACTCTCCCTGGAGACAGGGGTGAAAGAGGCGCGCCTGAACTTCATGGCAAAAAAACTCACCATTGAGAGTGAACACAATCAAGACGCTGAGTTCTGGAAAAATCTGGAGCATGTCGCCAAGTCTGTGCGACCTGAGCTCGTATTGCAGAGTCAAACTCTCAGTGATTCGCGTACCTGGAGGATCGACGGGTTGGATTGCGCTTCTTGTGGTGACAAGGTGGAAAGGGCTATCGCCGCTATCGAAGGGGTCTCGAGTGTGACGCTTGACTTCATGGGGAAAAGACTTACCGTCAAGACAGCTGAAGCCAAGAGCGAGGCATTTTGGAACACTGTAGTAACTACAGCCAAGAAGACAGAGCAAGATCTGATGCTTTTCAATGAAGCCGTCAAACCTTCAAGGGTTTCATCGCCTTGGTTGAACCTTCACCTTGCAAGGCTTGTCTTCTCCTTTTCCTTGCTTTTGGTGGGATTTTTTGCATCAGACCCACTTTTGACAAAACTCTTCATCATAGCCTCATACCTCGCAAGCGGGTATGACGTGCTTCTCAAGGCAGGGAGAAACATTCTCAAAGGGAAGGTATTTGACGAAAATTTCCTTATGAGCATAGCTTCGTTGGGAGCGATGGCCATCGGTGATTTCAGTGAAGGTGCAGCTGTCATGCTCTTTTACCAGACAGGTGAATTTTTCCAAAAGGCAGCTGTGGATACATCAAGGCGGTCCATTACCGATGCGATGAATCTGAAAAGCGAGTTTGCCCGTCTGGTTTCATCGGATACCAGTGTTCAGAAGGTCTCTCCTGAAGAGGTCAGCGTAGGATCTACGCTGCGTATCCTGAATGGGGAGAAGTTCCCCCTCGATGGCAGACTGCTTTATGGGAGCACCTCGATAGATACTAAAAGTCTCACCGGCGAGAGCCTTCCCAGGTACGTCGAGGCTGGTTCCGAAGTGCTCAGCGGTTCGCTGAACCTAGGCTCTGTTGTTGATATCGAAGTCACCAAACCGTATAACGAAAGCACTGTCTCGAAGATTATGGCACTGGTTGAGGATGCCAGTTCCCACAAGGCTCCCACAGAGCAGTTCATTACCAAATTCGCAAGATACTACACACCTGTTGTAGTCACTCTTGCCGCAATGATAGCCATCATACCCACCCTCTTAGTCGGAAACTTTACCCTCTGGCTCTACCGGGCCTTGGTGTTTTTGGTCATCAGCTGCCCCTGTGCACTGGTAATCTCCGTACCCCTCGCCTACTTCGCAGGGATCGGAAAAAGTGCAAGATACGGCCTTCTGGTAAAGGGAGGCAACTATCTCGAGGCTTTGAGCAGAATAGACACCATGGTCTTCGACAAGACAGGGACGCTCACCAAAGGGGAGTTTTCGGTCGTCAGTGTCTCTCTCAGTGAAGGGACGCCCTTCACTGAAGAGGAGGCATCAAGGCTTATCGGGATCCTGGAGAGAAGCAGCAATCACCCAATCGCCAAAGCCTTGGCCTCCTACGGCAGCAAGGAAGAGAGCGTCCATGCAAGCGAGGTGACCGAGCTGTCAGGACGCGGTATCGTAGGCAAAGTTGAGGGGAAAACCCTGGTTGCCGGCAATGAGCTTCTCATGCAAGAGTACGGGATCGTCCTTCCTTCTCTGGAAATCCAGGATGACAGTTCGGTCCTCCTGGCCATTGATGGGGAGTATGTGGGCCGCTTTTCTATCGAGGACACTCCCAAGCAAGGAGCGAAGGAAGCTTTGAAGCAGCTGAAGAGCCTGGGTGTCAGAAAAACGGTGATGCTTAGCGGGGATTCCACTCATGTCGCCAAAAGCATTGCAGGCGAATTAGGTTTGGATGAGTTTTATGGCGAGCTCCTCCCCGACCAAAAGGTCGAGGCGTTTTCCAAGATCGAGCGCAATTCAGAGCATACGGCCTTTGTAGGGGACGGCATCAACGACGCTCCCACCCTTGCTCGAGCTAAAGTCGGCATAGCTATGGGGGGTGCCGGCAGCGATGCGGCAATCGAGGCGGCGGATATAGTGATCATGACCGATGACATCCTTGCCATTCCCATGGCTCTTCGCATTGCTCGCAAGACCAAGAGGATCGTAGTGCAGAACATCAGTTTTGCCCTCGGGGTAAAGCTGGTAACCCTTGTCCTTGGAGCCTTGGGCATCGCCACCATGTGGTGGGCTGTTTTTGCTGATGTCGGAGTGGCTTTTCTGGCGATCCTGAACTCATTACGCATACTTCTAGGTAATCCTTCGCGTTGATTAACCTCCCTTTATGTGATACATTAGCCCAGATCGTTGAAGGATAGAAACATGAATGAGAAATTGACTCGAAATATTGGAATTATGGCACATATTGATGCTGGAAAAACTACAACCACTGAAAGGATCCTCTTCTATACAGGAGCGAGCCACCGGATTGGTGAGGTCGATAATGGTGAAGCCACTATGGATTTCATGGCTCAAGAACAAGATAGGGGCATAACCATTGCAAGTGCCGCCACCACCTGTTTTTGGAAAGAGCATCAGATCAACATCATCGACACCCCCGGACACGTCGACTTCACAGCTGAAGTCGAACGGTCGCTGAGGGTTCTGGATGGGGCTGTCATGGTAATCTGCGCTGTCGGAGGTGTGGAGCCCCAGACAGAGACAGTCTACAGGCAAGCCGACACCTACCGTGTTCCCCGCATCGCGTTCATCAACAAGATGGACCGTCTTGGAGCTAATTTTGAGTCATCACTCAATGAACTGAGCGTGAAACTCGGTGCAAACCCCATACCTCTTTTCCTACCCGTCGGATCCGAGAGTGAATTCAAGGGCATCATCAACCTGATGAGCATGAAATTCATAACCTACGATACCAGCGACCAGGGAAAGACCATCGTGGAGAACGAGATCCCTCAGGCGATGAGCAGTGAGGCCGAACAGTGGAGAGAGCGACTTATAGACAGCGTAGCCTCCTTCAGCGATGAGATCACAGAACTTTATTTTGAAGGTAAGGACATCCCTCTCGCCCTCATCATGTCGACCTTGAAAGAGGCCACCATAGCAAGGAAAGCCCTCCCTGTCTTTGTAGGTTCCTCCTTGAAGGACATCGGAGTGCAGTCGCTGCTTGACGGAGTCATAGAGCTGTTACCCTCCCCTTCTGAAGTTCCCCCACTGCTCGGGATCAATCAGAAAACAGGGAAGAATGTTGAAGTCGTCTATGACAAGGGAAAACCCCCTCTTGCACTTATCTTCAAGATTCAGGTGGATCGTGAAGCCGGGCCCC
This sequence comes from Spirochaetales bacterium, assembly GCA_012838275.1. GTDB lineage: Bacteria > Spirochaetota > Spirochaetia > Sphaerochaetales > Sphaerochaetaceae > Sphaerochaeta. The sequence goes on along the minus strand of DUPO01000083.1, from coordinate 12,688 downwards.
TCAGTTTTGTGCGGATGTACAACGGGACACTACGCAAGGGCACCTCAATCATGAACATCACCAAAAAGAAACGTGAGAGGGTCAACAGGATCTTACGCATGCACGCCAACCGCCCGGAAGAGCTCACCGAGCTCGAAGCTGGGGATATCGGGGTCATCGTAGGATTCAAGGAGGGGAGGACCGGAGACACCATCGGCAGCGAAGGAGCCCAGGTACTGCTGGAGGAGATGCACTTCCCCACCCCTGTAATATCAGTGGCGATCGAGCCCAACACCCTCAGTGATGGGGACAAGCTGCGCTCCGCCCTCTCCATCCTCGCCCAGGAAGACCCTACCTTCACCCATCGCGACGATGCCGAGACAGGTCAGCTCATCATCAGCGGCATGGGAGAGTTGCACCTCGACGTACTGGTGACGCGCCTTACCAAGGAAATGAAGATTCAGGCGCGAGTTGGAAAGCCTCAGGTCACGTACCGTGAGTCGATCCTTACTGAAGCGAGTGATACCGAACATTTCTCCAAAGTCATCGCAGGCAAGGAGAATACTGCTGGCATCGGCCTGACAGTCCGCCCGTTGAGCAGAGGCAGCGGCACGAAGTACAGCTGTTCCGCAAAGGTTCGCGGGATACCCGAGATATACACCGATGCAGTGAAGCGGGGCATCACCAATGCCTTCAACGGTGGCATCCAAATGGGCTATGAGGTCTGTGACCTGGAAGCTGAGGTAACTTCAATCGAATACAACGAGCTTACCGCATCTGAATTCGCCTTCGAGGCTTGTGCCGCCATGTGCTTTGACAAAGTGGCTCAACAGGCAAGCCCCGTTCTCATGGAACCGATCATGAACGTAACCATTGCTGTGCCATCCCTCTTTGTAGGGGAGGCCATCTCCAGCCTTACCAGCAGGAGCGGTTTGGTCAACAGCATAGAGAGCAGGGCAAGCGGGGAATATATCCATGCACAGGCACCATTAGCACAACTTTTTGGCTATACGACGATACTGAGGTCCGCAACCCAAGGGCGAGGCACCTTTTCCATGGAATTTGATCATTATGCACAGAAACAGCAATAATGTCTAAAAACGTTGAAAATTGGCCAGCCGAACCCTTGCCTAATATCTCTTTCCATGCCTAAAATACTACATAGGTGATGACTTAGGATCGAAAGAAGAGTTTTTTTTACATGTTTTATAAGTAATTTATTTGATTATTACTGAAAGAGGAGTACATCATGGCTAGAACTTACAACTTACAGGATATCTTTGCGAGGAACTTGAAAGAGCGACGAAGGAAGCTCGCTTTGACACAAGCACAGCTTGCTGAAAAGATTGGTGTTTCCACGTCTTTTGTGACTGAAATCGAAACCTCAAGGAAAGCTCCTTCATTTGCTACTATTGAAAAAATCAGCGCAGCTCTTGATGTACCTTGCTGGACCCTGTTTTGTGAAGATGGAGACAAACTGCCCAATGACGTCACCGTTATGGACCAGTTCGCTTACAAGCTCAAACAGGACATCAACCACATCATCGATGCCAATGTGAGTTTTACAAGGTAACACATATACACTCTCATCCTTATATTGCTTGATAGAGGGATCAGGCAGGTTCGTCTTTACCGATGGATCTGCTTTTTTTTGTCCATTTCATAGGATTCATTTGCCCTTGTCCCAAGGCTTTTTCCAAGGAAGGATAATGAGGAAAGCTTGCTACGCTGTGTCCTGGAAACTTATGCGCCTGACCACGCGGAACCGCTGTGGCAGCTCTTCATTAGCGATGAAACCAGACCTGCTCTTGATGAGATGCTCAGTGTCCTTAGGGAAGTGTGTCTGCTTTTCAAGTGATCAAGGTGATTCCCTTTTTTGGAAACCCTGATTCCGCTGGCAATACCTAACCCATATTCGTGTATAAATCCATTGGACTAGAATTTCATCTGCTATAGTGCCGTATTCCGCTCAGTTGTGCTGATGATTGAAAAATACTGTTTGTCCCCGTGCAATCCCCTGGTCAAACGAAGGGTCGGCCAGTACCGAGGAGCCCTATATAAAAGAGACGGTTCCAAGCGTCAATTGCATACTTGGTGACAAATTGACAGCATTCGCACCTCATTCCACCTGTATTTTATGAGAAGTGATGAGAGGATTGTACTATGGCGATGAGTCCATTCTTAATTGTTTTCAAACTTTCCCGGAAAGCCTTGCGAGAAATCGCCAAGACCGTCGCTAATCCGGCTCCACGGTTCGAACTGCCTTAAAAGATAAACGGATCCCTCCCTAGTATTCCTCCATTAAAACATAGTTCCAACCCATACGGGAAATAATCATTTGAGGAAAGAATGAGATTTTTCATATTCGGGTTAGTGTGCTAAGAGGTGCCGGAAAGAATTCTTTTGACATATGGTGTTCTGGGGCTTACCATTGGTTCATGCATTTTTTTTTGTAGACACCGGGCACTAGACGGTGATCAAAGGAGGAATTATGAGCGTTGTCAGCACAGACTTGAGGAATGTTGCCATCATCGGCCACAATGAAACCGGGAAAACTACTTTAGTGGAACAGATGCTGTTCTATGCGAAGGTGATTTCCCGGGCGGAAAGTATAGAAAGCGGAAGAACAACCAGTGACTATACCGATGAGGAGATAGCTAACAAGATCTCCATTCATGCATCCCTCGTCTCCTTCAATTGGGAAGGCAAGACCCTTAATATTCTCGATACTCCGGGAACTGCAGCGTTTATCGGAGAGACCATCTGCGGATTTCGCTCGTGCGAATCAGCCCTTATGGTAGTGGACGGACGCAACGGTGTTCAGATAGAAACCATCAAACTGTGGCGTCACCTTGATGAGAGAAATAAACCACGTGCGGTATTCATCAACAAGATGAACCGTGACCGTGCTGATTATACGGCAGTATTGGCAGACCTCAACGATACCTTCAAGACAACCTTTGTTCCGGTAGTCATCCCCATGGGTGCAGGAAGCGAATTCAAGGGTGTCATAAACCTCATAGAGAACCAGTGCTATATCCTAGGTGATGATGGCAAGGAAAAAACGATCGATATCCCTGAGGACATGCGTGAGTATGTCGAGGAGTATCGTACATCCCTCATTGAAAATGCAGCAGAGGGTGCGGACGACCTGATCGAAAGATATTTTGAAGTCGGCACCTTGGACAAGGAAGAGATCAGGCGCGGCCTCCGTGAAGGCCTTGAGGAAAATCGGGTTGTCCCTGTTTTCTGTGGCTCAGGTGAAACAGGACTGGGCGTCACCAGCATGCTGAACTTCATACGCTACAACTTCCCAAAACCCCTTGGAAAGAACGAATGGGTCTATGACAAGGAAGGAAATATGACAGCCTACCCCATAACAGAGGAAGGGCCGGTCAGTGCGGTTGTCTTCAAGACTACCCTTGACCAGTTCAGCGGCAAACTCAGTTTCCTGAAGATTGTGACAGGAACCCTTAGAGGTGATACGGAGCTATACAATCCGTCCCTGGGTAAAAAGGAGCGAGTGGGCAAGGTCTACAGGATGACTGGAAAAAAACTCACTGAAGTGGAGTCCCTTGCCGCCGGTGATATCGGCATCATAGCCAAAAGCAACATCTCCTCCACAAACTCCACACTGCTGGAAGATCCTGACTTTAAATTCAAGTTCAAGAAGGTCGCCTTCCCTCAGCCGATCTATGCTCTGGCAATCACAGCTGACGACAAGAAGAGCGAAGTCAAGATGAACGAGGCTCTGCATAAGATCAAGGAAGAGGACCTTACCTTCATGATTCGCTTCAACGAAGAGACCAAGGAGAGTGTGGTTTCAGGAATGGGTGAACTGCATATCAACATGATCCTCAACAAGATCATGGAGAAGCAAAAAATCAAAATCCAGACCAAACTTCCCCGTGTAGCCTATCGGGAGACTATCACCAAGAAGAGCGGTGTGGTCGAGTACACACACAAAAAGCAGAGTGGCGGTCACGGCCAGTACGCTAGGGTCCTGATCGAAATCGAGCCCATTGATCGTGGCTTGCACTACAGCTTCGCCAATGTCATCAAGGGCGGATCGGTCAGCAAGGGCTACATTCCAGGAATTGAGAAGGGTCTGCACGAGCAGATGCTGGAAGGATTCTTGGCAGGATATCCGGTAGTTGATGTGGGTATCAGCCTTGTCGACGGTAAGGAACACCCTGTAGATTCAAGTGAGATGGCTTTCAAGCTTGCTGCAAGAGGCGCTATGAAGCTTGCAATGGCAAAGGCAGGAGCTGTACTGCTCGAACCTATCATGAAGCTTGGTGTTTTCGTTGATAATGAGTATCTTGGCGAGATTCTCTCGGATCTCTCCAGCAAACGCGGAAGGGTTTTGGGACAGGAGGATATAGGACATCTGCAACTGGTAAAGGCTTTGGTCCCGCAATCCGAACTGTTGAACTATGCCATTGACCTCAAGTCGATGACCAGTGGCACGGGAAGCTTTGAGGTCGAATTCGACCACTATGAGCCGTTACACGGCAAGCTTGCCGATGAGGTCATACAAGCCTATAAGGACTCCTTGGAAGAAGAGGAGTAAGTATGGGCGACAATCAGAAACACAGTGTTTTCTTTCTGATTGCTTGAGAGTAAATTTGTGCTGAATTTGGAAGGGAGTTTGCGGCGGCAAGCTCCCTTCCCTCTTGTGCACTCCGGCAAGCTACCGTTGGGCATACGTACCTCTTCCTATAGGAATATCCAAACCGATATGAACAGCAGGACAAAAAGAATATTGACCCAAGTGAAGGCAGCCAGGTATTTCCCTACATCCGAAGGCTTGTATCGGACGTAACATTTAAAGGAAATGACCGAAGCCATGGACGCAATGAGGGTTCCGCACCCACCTGCATTCACTCCAAGCAGAAGTTGCTTTCCGTTTTCGGTAAACTGCGAAAGCAGTAAGGTTGCAGGTACGTTGCTTATGATTTGACTTGCAAAAAGAGAGGCAAGGAACACCTTACCCTGCAAAAGGCCTTGCAAAGCGTGTTTCACCCTATCCAGTTCGCCAAGATTGCCAACAAACACAAACAGACCGATAAAAGTCAGCAACAAGGAGTAGTCGACATCCTTGAGCAGTATCTTTTCTGAAAATATCACTACCGCTGCCGCTGCTACCAACCACGGAACCAAATCGAACACCGCTGCGATTGAAAGAACAAAGAGCAACAGGTACTTCACAGCCTTCCTCTTATCCAATTGGGGCGTTTCTTGGACTTGCAGATGAAAATCCTTGGATCGGGAGGGTATCAAGAGGAGCAAAACGAATAAGAGCAAGAGGCCGCTACCCACAAAGGGGAGCATGGTAAGAAAGAACTCTTTTAAGGGTATGTCATAGAAGGAGTAGATGAACAGGTTCTGCGGGTTCCCTACCGGGGTAAGGGCGCTTCCAACATTAGCTGCAACACTTTGCAGTACTACGGTCATGAGAATAGGCCTTGGCTCATTGCAAAGAGAGAAAACAACAATGGTCAGGGGGACAAAAGTTATAAGCGCAACATCATTGGTAATACCCATCGACATGAAAAATGTCATGCCGACCAGCAAAGCTGAAACTTGCCTGGGAGTATGTGCCAAACGCAAAAGCAAGCCGGAAAGTTTGGTAAACACATGCATTTTTCTGAATCCTGCAACTACCAGCATAAGGGAAAACAGGCACCCTAGCACCTTCCAATCAATGTAATGCAGATATTTGAGGGATGGAGGGACAAAAGCCATGGAGATGAGAGCCAACAAGGAAGATATGGTAACTACCGACTCTCTTTTGACAAAGGCAATGATCACTGATCTGTTCATGGGGTCATGTTCCCTCTTGGTAAATTTTATCCGGTTGGAAGCTTTTGCTACTGAAAGCAAGGAAGGATAACACAGGCCCCCTGCGATCTTAAGCTCAGTTACCCTACCCTATTGTTTCTCCACCCATACCTCATTGATGGGAAACTCCTGCTCAAGACCCTTCTGCTCGAAGCTGGTGGTAGGTCTCCAAGCTTTGGGAGGGGCAAAGCCCCCAAAGGGATTGGTCAGGGAGGGAACCTTTGCAAAGACATCAAGCATCTGGTAGGCATACTCCTCCCAGTCTGTGACAGAGTAGATGTACCCCCCCTTCTTGAGCTTGCTCGCCATGAGATTGGCCAACGGCTCCTGGATCAGACGTCTTTTATGGTGCTTCTTCTTGGGCCAGGGGTCGGGGAAAAAGATATGGAAACCTGCCACAGAGGAGTCGGCGACCATGTGTGTAAGGACCTCTACAGCATCAAAGCGCATCAGACGTATGTTAGAGAGGCCATCATTGCCTACCAGGCTCAACAGCTTGGCAAAACCAGAAAGGAATACCTCAAGCCCCAGGTAATTATATTCATTGCGGTCTTTCGCTATTCTGTGCGATGAAGTTCCCATACCGAAACCTATCTCTATGATAACTGGGTTCTCATTGCCAAAAAGGGCCTTGAAATCAAGGATCTCCTTTTGGAACTCTACGACATGGCTTGAGTAATAGAGGCGCAAGGCCTCCAGCTGGAAAGGCTTGAGGCCGCTGGATCGCAGCACAAAGCTCTTTACCTTCCTTGGTGTTCCGAACTCCCTATCCTCCACTTTTGCAAGGGAAGGGATCTCATCAAATATGGTATCCATCCATAACTCCTATAACAGTCGTTGTAACATTTCCATGAGGAACAGGGCCTTGTCACGCAAGGAGACTGCATCAATCTTGATATACATGAAATTCATCCGTCTGGGGTCCAACGTGACGCGCTTGTTGCTCAAGGCAATCAGAGCCATCACCTTCTGGACATTCAGCTTGGCGACCCTGCCGAACTCCAGGGTGACCACACCCTTGCGGTCAGTCAGGTGGACGATGGAGAGCTTGCGGCAGAGAATCTTGATCTCAGCTATATAGAGCAGGTTCGCAACTTCCTCAGGAAGCGGTCCGAACCTGTCCGCCAATTCGCTGTTGAGCTGTTGCAGCTGTTTCTCATCGGCAATGGAGGCTATCTTTCTGTAGATATCAAACTTCACTTGGGGGGCGCTGATGTAGGAGTCAGGAATGAAGCCTGTGTATTCGAGTTCAAGGAAGACTTCCTTCTCCTCTTCCCGCTCCCCTGTCTTTTGCAGATCAGCGATTGCCTCATCAAGAATCCTTATGTACATGTCCAGACCGACCGAAGCGAGCTGTCCGCTCTGCTCCCTGCCCAGGAGGTTGCCTGTCCCCCTGATCTCCATATCCTTCATCGCCACCTTGAAGCCCGATCCCAGTTCGGTGTTCTCACTTATGATCTTCAACCGCTTGAGAGCTATCTCGCTAAGGGCACTGCCCTGGGGGTAGAAGAGATAGGCATATGCCTGACGGTCATTGCGTCCCACCCTCCCACGAAGCTGATAGAGCTGACTCAGACCGTAGCGGTCGGCCCGGTCGATGATAATGGTGTTCACATTGGGTATGTCTATCCCGTTCTCAATGATGGTCGTCGAAACCAGAACCTGGATACCCTGGTGGACAAAGCGTCGCATGGTATCTTCCAGCTTGGAACTGTCCATCTGACCGTGGGCACTCTCAATGATAAGTTCGGGAAGATTCTGAGAAAGCATGCTCACTACATTTTCAAGGGTTTCAATCCTGTTGTGCAGATAGAAAACCTGTCCGCCACGAGCCACTTCCTCGCGGATTGCACGGTAGATGACGTACTCATCATACTCATCTATGGTTGTCTTTATGGGCATCCTGGCAATGGGCGGCGTGGTTAGCAGGGACATGTCCCGTATTTTCAACAGCGACATGTACAGTGTCCTGGGTATCGGTGTCGCACTTAAGGAGAGGGAGTCGATGCTGGTTCTCACCGCCTTGATACGCTCCTTGTCCTTTACTCCGAAGCGCTGCTCCTCGTCGACGACAAGCAGTCCCAGATCACGATAGAGAATATCTTTCTGCAATATCCTGTGGGTGCCGAAAAGGACATCAACCTTGCCTTCCGCTACGGCAAGAAGGGTCTTCTTCTGCTCTTTCTTCGGTACGATTCGAGAGAGTTGGGCACAGCGGACAGGAAATGATCCCACCCGTTTGATGAAGTTGTCATAGTGCTGTTCGGCCAGGATTGTCGTCGGGGCGAGGAAAGCTACCTGCTTGCCTCCCATGACAGCCTTAAAAGCTGCGCGGAAGGCTATCTCTGTCTTTCCATACCCTACATCACCGCAGACCAAGCGGTCCATCACCATGGGCTTCTCCATGTCCTCCTTGATGTCCTCGATGCAGGTCAGCTGGTCTGCCGTCTCATCAAATGGAAAGGAAGCCTCGAACTGCAGTTGCCAGTCGGTATCCTTGGGAAAGGCATACCCTACACTGTTCTTTCTTTTCGCATAGAGGGTGATGAGATGCTTGGCAAGGTCCTCAGCGCTCTTGCGCGCCTTTTTCTTCTTGTTCTCCCAACCCTGGCCACCGAGAGTATCCAGACGGGGGACCCCTTTCTCACTGCCTATGTAGCGTTGGACCAGGTTCGCTTGCTCGATGGGGACATAGAGCATCTCGCTGCCGGCATACTCTATCTTGATGAAGTCCCGTTCACGGTCAAAGCTGGAGACGCGGTCAATCTTGACAAACTGCCCCACCCCGTAGTTCACATGGACGACATAATCACCTTCATTCAGGTCGACAAAGGAGTCCAATGGTGAGGATTGGGTATGCTGCAGGGTCTTGACCACATGACGGCGGCGACCAAATATCTCATGCTCACAGATTGCGATGACTTTTTCATAGGGAATGGAAAACCCACCCGATATCTCTTGGTTTTCCCACTGCAGGGAGGGGAATTCGCTGAGCATCTGCGAGAGGCGCTGTTTTTGCAGAAGATTCTCAGTGAAGACAGTTACCTGCCACCCATCCTTCTGAAGGCTTTGCAACTCCTCCTTGAGCAGTGTGAAGTTGCCAAAATATGAACGGGGACCTCCAATGTCGAAGGAGTAGACACCTTCCTGCTGGCCTGAAATGTCCACAAGCGTCATTGCCTTGGCTGTGCGCTTCTGAAAAGCGGGGAAATCGAAGAGAAGCTCATCCGGCTTCAAAGCATCGCGATCTTCGAGGAAGGCATCACGATAGAGGGCTTTCGCCTCAAGGGTGAGGCTATGGTAGCTGGTGGCGAGCCTCTGGTCACCGACAAAGCAGAAGAAATCATCCTCGGAAAAATACTCCTCTATCGAGGAAGTGTGAAGCTTTACACTGGTCGTATCGACCAGCGAGAGGGAGAAGCGCTCAACCTTGGCAGTCGTCTCCTGGGTCAGAGGGTCATATATGCTGATCTTGCCCACCTTGTCCCAGTCGGCATAGATACGGTAGGGGGAATCACTTTCATAGGGGAAGATATCCATCACTTCCCCACGTACGGAGAACTCTCCGGGAGATGATGTGGCCACAGTGTTGATGTATCCGGCACCTCCGAGCTCTTCAGCCAGCCGGGTGGGATCGAATGGGCAGTTCCTGTGTATTGTGAGTTCAGCATCCCCCAGGGCCTTGGGGGAGACCACCTGACTGACAAAAGGCCTCAAGTGGGTGACGATAATTCCATGGGGACACTCCTTGATGGAGGAGAGGCGCTTCAGCTGGGAGTATTCGATATCATCGCCTGTGAAGGAGGAGTACAGCTTCCTGCCATGGCTGGGGAGGTAGATGGTCTTCACCTCTTCCCTGCTCAAAGGGGTCTGCATGACACTTTTCGCGTCGACGCGGAAGCCGCTGTCCTTCAACAGGGCAAGGGCGCTCTCCTCTGTGGGACAGATCACCCAGATACGCTTCTTTTCGCGACGGCTGAGCAGACGCAAAAAGAGAGCCAGTGGGTAACCTTCCAATCCCTGGACAGAGAGTGTAGAGGTTCCGCTGGCATACGCCTTGTAGGCAGGACTACTTTTAAGATACGATTGAATGATCGTGGCGATAGGCATTTGCATAAGCGCCATTACACTATCATGAGCAAGAAGGTTATGCAATAGAATGGAAATACACCTTGATACCAAAAGACTCGACAAGCTTGCAAACGCTGTTGAGGAAGCCGGTCTCTATGCCAAAAAGCAGCAGAGCAAGATTCACCGTTCCTACAAGAGTGACGGTTCGGTCATCACCAACACCGACCTCGCAATCTCCGAACGCATACTGTCGGTAGTCAGTTCCCTCTTTCCCGAGGCTAACATCATAAGCGAGGAGACTCTCACACCCTTTGACAGGGAAGCTCCCTACACCTTTGTCCTGGATCCCATCGACGGCACTGATGTATACTCCCAAGGTATGCCCTCCTGGGCAGTAGCCCTGGGAATTCTTGACAAGGAGCGCAAACCTGTCGGCGCCTACATCTCAGCTCCCCGATGGGGCATCGGCGAGGACAGCCTGTTTGTACGTCTCGATCCCGGCTCAGAGCTTCTGATCAATGGCGAGCCTTGGGTCATGACAGGCAACAAGGACAACCCTACGCAGGTCACTTTGGGGTCCGGAGGGCAGCGTCAGTTGGACTTCTCAAACTTTTATGGAAAAATACGGGTCTTTGGCAGCACCATCCTACACATGCTGGCCCCTGTCATCTACTCACATATCCAAGGAAGTGTGACCCAGAGCTGCTTTGTGTGGGATATAGCGGCAAGCCATGCGGTACTGCTCGCCTCTGGGATGGATATCCAGTATGTGGATGGGAACCCCTTTGTATACGACGACAACTTTATGCTGGAAAGGAAACCCTTCTCCCCTTCATTCTATGCAGGAACCGAAGAGTGTCGCAAAGAGTTGGCAAGGATCCTACCCTCTAAATAGAGGGTGAGGGGATCTTTCCCTTCTCATGCCAGTCCCTCGCCAGGTATATGAACGGAGTATCGAAAATCGCCACCAACCACTTAAGCGCAAAGGTGCTGAGCAAGATCTGGGCCAGCACTGAAGTGGGATACACTCCCCAAAAGGCTATGAGGGTAAATACCAGCGTATCGATGAGCTGGCTGACAAAGGTGCTGAAGTTGTTCCTGAGCCAGAGATACCCCCTGCCCGGCCTCTTCTCCTTCCAGAAGGCATATGCCCAGATATCGTGGGTATTGCTCAACAGGTAGGCGACAAGCGAACCGATCGCAATTCGTGGCATAAGGCCGAATATGGCCTGGAGTGCAGGATGTGCGATATCCGAAGAAGAGGGTTCGAAAAGCAGAGCCACCTGCATGAGGACAGTCATGGAGAGCAAGGCAAAGAATCCGAACTTGACAGCCTTGGCCGACTCCTTCTTGCCATAGATCTCGCTGAGGATGTCGGTGACAAGGAAGCTTGTGGCGTAGACGATATTGCCCAGCGTTGCCTCGATACCGAATATCATCACATTCTTGGTGACCTGGATATTGGCGAGGATGATGCTGATGGGAATCCAGATGTAAAGGCCCAGCTTTCCCCAAAACCGGTATGCCAGCATGATCGCTGCAAAATCCAAAACCAAAAGTAAAAACCATAAGAGTTCATTCATCGTCGCCAATCCTCACCTTTGATCACAGCTGCTGAATTGCAAGGGCATACCTTGCAAGTGCATAGTGATCTATGACCTTCTGAAGAAAGGGGAGACGCACGGTGGCCACAATATCCAAGCCTGTGACGGCAAGAGCCTTACGGAAAGCGGGATCAAAGCCCCCACCCTCCAGCTCAAACCTTCCGATCTCATCAAAGACGGCAAGCCTTGCCGTACTAAGATGGTCGGCGACCTGTCGGTTAGCCCAGGCAAAGGCAGCATCATCGACAAAAAACCTTCCCTGTTTGCGTCCGGAAGGTATGCTTTGCTCATTGAGAGCCACACGCTCCTCCCCTGAAAAGAGGTCTTTCAGTCTATAACAGGTTTTTTCTGCATTGGCAAGAGAAACGAAGCCACAAAGCCGGTTGTCCGGATAGTTTTTTTCTTCAAGGAATGAGAGAAGGGCTGTGGTCTTCCCCCCATCGTACTCACCGGTTATCAGGGTAACCGCCTTATTGTGCACCAAGGAATCCCTGCAGCACATCGAAGGCCTTCATGGAGTCCTCCCTCTTGATGACGAAAGTAAGCTCATTCATGGTGGAGACTATCTCTATGACATTGATCTGCTCCCATGCCAAGCGGCGTACAGCCTCATAGACCACACCCGGAGTCTGCAGGAAGTCTCCGGTAAAAACGAGGGAAAGGGCGACAAGATCCTCCATCTCATGCAGAACCTCCTCTCCCTTAGCAAGTTCTGTTACCAGGTCGCGATACTTTTCGCTGACAGCCAGGGAGACTTCATGACTGCCGATAGTTATGTTCAAGAAATCACCCTTCTCAGTCGATACCTGGCCATAAAGGGAACCCAGCTTGCTGATGAAGCTGTCGCGTCTGACAAGATTCAAGTCGAATATGTTGGTCTTCATCACAATGCCGTACTCGACACTGCTGTACTCGTCCTTCATTGTGCGGCTCTTCAGTTCCTCACCATACCTCCTGAGCGCCATTACGATCGCAGAGCTTTTGACCTCCTTGCCGTAGGCTTTCTCCACCTCAGGGAGGATAGCCTGGGCGTAGTTGCTAAAGGAAAGGATGCCGTTGATGAGCATCTCATGAATGAAGGGGGACTTGTCCACGATTCGTTTGACGCAACTGCTAACAGACTCTGCCATAAAATTCTCCTTGTATAATGTTATTATAATCACAACTTGCACATAATTACAACAACAAAT
>DUPO01000082.1 GCA_012838275.1 Spirochaetales bacterium | reverse complement strand
GGGGAAGCATCATCAACATTTCCAGTGTCGTAGGCATCATGGGAAACGGCGGGCAGTCCAACTATGCCGCCTCCAAGGCGGGTCTCATCGGGTTTTCCAAGAGCCTGGCACGCGAACTCTCCAGCCGGAACGTACGGGTGAATGTGGTGGCTCCGGGTTTCATCCGGACGGCCATGACGGCCGTCCTTCCGGAGACCTTGAAAGAGAGTCTCAATACCCAGATTCCCCTTGCAAGGATTGGAGAGGCAGAAGAGGTGGCCCACGCAGTGGCCTTCCTCGCATCAGAGAAGGCTTCCTACATCACCGGCCAGGTATTGGCAGTTGATGGTGGGATGGCAATGTGACTATGGGAGAGAAAAACATGAACAGTGCAAGACGCGTCGTAGTGACAGGAATGGGCACGGTCAACCCTTTGGGCAAGCGTGTCGAGGAGTTCTGGACGAATATCAAGGAGGGCAAGAGCGGTATCGGGCCCATAACCAAGTTCGATACCACTGACTACCCTGCAAAGATTGCCGGGGAGGTGCACGATTTCGACCCTTCCGATCTTCTTGAACGCAAGGAGACTCGCAGCATGGCCGACTTTACGAAGTTTGCCGTCTACGCCGCCGTGCAGGCGATGGACCAGGCAGGACTCAAGGAAGGGATGTACGACCCATTCCGAAGTGGAGTCTATCTGGGCAACGGCATCGGTGGCTTTGAAGTTGTGGAGGAGAACCTCTACAAGCTCTACGACAGGGGCCCCCATGCGGTAGCCCCCCTGACCATCCCCAAACTCATAGCAAATGAGGCAGCCGGCAATATAGCCATCCACTTCGGTTTCCAAGGCCCTTGCCGCACAACGGTGACAGCTTGCGCTTCCGGCACGGATGCCATCGGCGATGCTTTCAATTCCATCCGTTTCGGCCTCTCCGATGTAGCCATCAGCGGAGGGACGGAGGCTGCCATAACCAAGCTCTCCGTTGCAGGGTTCTGTCGTATCCAGGCACTTTCAACCGCCTATAACGACACACCCTCCCTCGCCTGCCGGCCCTTCGACAAGGACCGGGACGGCTTTGTCATGGGCGAAGGTGCCGGCATTCTGGTACTTGAGTCCTTGGAGCACGCCCTTGAACGTGGGGCTACCATCCTCGGGGAGATCGGAGGCTACAGCATGACGTGTGATGCATACCACCTTACCGCCCCGAATCCTGAAGGTGACGGAGCGGCGCGTGCAATGCGTGAGGCCATCGCAATGGCAGGGGCCACCCTTGAAGAGGTCGACTACATCAATGCACACGGCACCTCGACGCTGGCCAACGATTCGATGGAGACCAAGGCGATAAAGCAGGTGTTTGGCCCTCATGCCTATAAGCTGAAGGTCTCCTCCACCAAGTCGATGACATCCCACCTTATAGCCGCGGCAGGTGCAGTTGAAGCGATCGTCTGTCTGCTCTCCTTACGGGACCAGTACTTCCCTTGCACCCTCAACTACACGACGCCGGACCCTGAACTCGATCTTGACTATGTACCGAACAAGGGTATGGATGGTACAATTCGCTATGCTGTCAGCAACTCTTTAGGATTTGGCGGACACAATGGCGTCTTGGTTTTCAAATCCTATATCAAGGCATAAGGAGCATTACTCATGAGTGAAACATTTGAAACGTTAGAGGAACTGCTTCCACATCGCGACCCATTTCTATTCGTCGACGAGCTACTGGAAGCAGATGAAAAACACACCGTAGGGAAACGGGTATTCAGGGAAGACGACTGGTTTTTCAAAGGTCACTTCCCCAACTACCCTGTAGTACCTGGAGTACTTCTGGTCGAAACCATGGCACAGTGCGGAGGTGCGGGCCTCTGCCAGGTCGGGATACTCCCTCATGGGGCATTCTTTGTACTGGGCACTGTGGACAAGGCAAAGTTCCGAAGCCAGGTCCGTCCGGGCGATACTGCTATCATAGAGGTACACAATACGCGTGTCTCGCAGATCATGCTGCGCCAGAGCGGCACCATCACTGTAAACGGGAAAAAGGCTGCAGAGGCAACCTGGATGTGTATTGTTGGCGGTGGGGATGTAAACATCAATGGAACGAAATAAGGGAGTCTCTCTGTGATTATCAGTAAAAAGGTACTACGAAACGTCACGCTGACCGCACACCCCCTGGGGTGCCGGCAGTATGTGCAAAACCAGATCGACTGGGTACGCGAGCATGCGAGAAAAACCAACGACGCTCTCTACAGGCCCGTCACCTCAGATGCACTCCCGAAACGGGTACTTATACTCGGAGGATCGACCGGTTACGGTCTCTCCACCCGCATAGTCACCGCTTTCGCTGGCGGTGCCGATACGATTAACGTCTCCTTTGAGCGTGAGCCAAGTGAAACCAAGACAGCAACCCCAGGATGGTACAATACCATGGCCTTTGAAAAAAAGGCCAAAGAGGCTGGTTTGGCGGCTGAGTCGGTCTTTGGAGATGCCTTCTCCGACGAAACAAAGGCAAGGACAGCCACTTTGATCAGAAAGACCCTACAGAAGGTGGACCTGGTTGTCTACAGCCTTGCCTCCCCCCTGCGCACCGATCCGGCAACTGGAGTGACCTATCGATCTGTCCTGAAACCCATAGGGGAGGCCTTCACTGCCCTCTCTGTTGACATGGATAGCCCTGTGGTAAAGCAGGCCACCATCGAGGCGGCAGAAGGATCTCAGGCAGAGGAGACTGTCAAGGTGATGGGAGGAGAGGATTGGGCTCTTTGGATCGAGCACCTCCTCAAAGAGGACCTGCTCGCACCCAACGCCATGACCGTCGCCTACTCCTACATTGGGCCCAAGGTCACCTACCCGGTCTACCGGGAAGGGACCATAGGCATGGCCAAGGAACATCTGGAAAAAAGTGCCAAGGCGATCACCAAGAACCTGGAAAAGATTAACGGAAAAGCGTTTGTCTCAGTAAACAAGGCCCTGGTCACACGGGCAAGTGCGGTGATCCCGGTAGTCCCCCTCTACATGGCCCTGCTCTATCAGGTGATGAAGGAGAAGGGTTTGCACGAGGGGTGTACCGAGCAGATCTACCGCCTCTTCACAGACCGTCTCTATGCAGACAAGAGGGTCCCAACCGATGATGAGGGAAGAATTCGTCTTGATGACTGGGAGATGCGTGAGGATGTCCAAGCAGAGATAGATGAGCGTTGGACGCTACAACATGAGGGAGAACCCTTGCAGAAGGGTGACCTTGAGGGTGTACGGCAGGAGTATGACCAGATCCATGGATTTGGCTTTCCCAGCGTAGACTATACCCTTGATATCGACCCCAGGGTTATCTGAGAAAAGAAGCAAAAACAAGAAACAGAACCTGAATAAGATCATATGTAGTGAAGGGCAACGACCAAAGAGGTTGTTGCCCTTCTTTACCACCCTACGATAAGGTCCCAGACATCTCGAGCTCAGTAGTATTGCAGTTCTTGTGTGAAAAAGCCAAGATGGAAATCTTGGAAAATCAGCTGACCAGCTACCCTTTGTCAGTATTTTTCCACCCAACAGATGTAGCCTATATATTCATCATACAAACAATATGATAACATTCAATATTTCTATCATAACTTAAACGATATGATAGATTAAAATATTGATAATCATTCTATTCATGATATACTAGACAAAGGAAGAGGAAATCCTATGGATGAACGCAACATCACTGACAATACCAAGATGATAATGAAAGCGAAAGGTGTCTCTATCCGAGCTTTGGCAGAACAGATAGCCATGAGCAGCGTATCTTTATCAAAAATGCTTAACAACAAGGTAAGTATCAAAACTTCGACCTTGATAAAAATCTCTCAAGCATTGCAAGTTCCTCTGGAGAATTTGTTTGTAGAAACCCCAAGGCTCTATCAAGTCCGGTTTCGAACCCAAAAGGTTATGTCGGCACGGGAAAAAGCACAGAGAGGGCAAATTCTTAGGGATTCCGCACTCTGGATGAGAGACTATACCTTACTAGAGTCTGTAACCAATGAGAATCTTTCATCAATACTCACCAGTCATGCATTTCCCAGTGAGCCGAAAGAAGCGGCGGGTAAACTTCGAAAAGTCTTGAAATTATCAGAAACCGGTGCCATCTGTGATGCATTTTCAGCACTAGTCGAGCAGTGTGGCGTCAAGCTTAGGCTATATCCTTTTGGATTAAAGAAATCGTTTGGCCTTTCTATTGGGATTCAGGATGGGGGTCCGGCAATTGTAGTAAACAATGATCCTGAGGTAAGTGTTGAAAGGCAGATTTTTACCATTGTGCATGAAATAGGGCACTTGATCATGCATCATGATTCTTTTCAGTTTGATGAACCCCTTTCCACTGAAAAAGAAGAGGCTGACGCAGATCTTTTTGCAGGAACCTTTCTTTTACCAGATGAGGCCCTATCCTATCAATGGAAGGAAAAGGGAGCATTATCATTTGTAGATAGGGTCTTAGCAATAAAGTTGTTGTATAAAGTCAGCTATAAGGTTGTCCTTTCCAGATACAAGCAACTGTTCGAACCCAAATTTAACATCTATGCCAAGTTTGCTTCTGATTATGCCAAAGAGTACAATCATGACTTGAAAAATCATTATGAGCCATTTTCTCTGGAACGTCCTGTTGCAATAGAGAGTAGATTCCCTTCCTTGGTCAAAAAAGCATATCTAGATGAAGATATCTCCTTTTCACGCGTACAACAGATCTTGGGCCTTGATATTGAACAAGCACGGGAGCTGGTGTGGTCGTGGAAGGAGTTATAGGAACGATGATACAGGGTTCGACACCAATTCTGCTATGTGATGCTTGTGTAATGCTTGATTACCTGGACTTTGCCCCGAATATTCTGTCTTTAACTGTCAAACACTTAACTCAAATATTCATCCCCGATGTGGTGCTAGCAGAGTTGTCTAAATATTCACAATCAGATATTGAAGCGTTAGGTAAAAATTCAAGAAACCCCTGTTTCTTATTACCTGCTACCTTTACTAGGCCCTCTTTCCTTTCAAGATAGAGCTTGTCTTATGCTATCACAGGAAATGGGTTGGACTTGTGTGACAAATGACCAAAAACTTAAAAAAGCTTGTACCCATGAACAAGTTTCAACATTAGGGGGATTCGGACTACTCAATCTCTTGGTCCAAGATAAAATACTAACAATTGAGGAAGGAGTTATAGCTATTACAGCTATTGGCAGAGGGAACAATTGGATTTCACCTTCTTTGATTGAAGATGTTATTTCTCAGTTACAAGCTACCCATAAATAGGATTGATATCCAGGCAATGGGTTAGTTGCTTATTGATAAAAAATCAACTGCTCAAATCAAAACACTCTTATCTCTTATCATGATTCTAGAAATCTTGGAAAATCAGCTGACCAGCTACCCTTTGTCTCTATTTCTTAGGCTTCAGGTCCTCTATCTCATCCTCTCTCAGGTATCTGATGGCCAGTGACTGACCCAAGTACCAGAGTTTGGCACTCTCCTCGAACTCCTCAGCAGCAAAGACGGCTTCCTTAAGCGATGACCCGCAGACCAGTATCCCATGGTTTGCCATCAGGTAGGTGGAGAATTGCGGTCTCTGCTCGATGTCCTTGGCAAGCAACTCTGAGCCTGGCATCCTATAAGGCAACACCCCGACCTCTCCTACCCGCATGACATAGTAGGGGGTGAAGGGATCGAAAGGCAGGCCATCGCTCAATCCTTCACAACTCGCCAGCAAGGTGGAGTATGTCGAGTGCAGATGGACCACGGCGCGCATTGAGGGATGGGTTGCATAGCACGCAAGATGGAGGGGGACCTCCTTGGTGGGAAGCTTGCCTCCCAACAACACGCCCTCTTCATCGAAGTGTGAAATATCCTCTTCAACGAGCGTGCCAAACGATGAGCCGGAGGGAGTAGCCAAGAAGGTCCCATCCTCAAGCATCACTGACATGTTTCCTGCACTACCAACTGCATACCCACGGTCGAAGAGAGATTTGGCAAACAAGACTAAAGATTTTTTAGATTCGAATTCATTCATGACACATCTCCTGTGCTTTTTCAAAGAAATCAACCATGCCGAAATTGCCTGACTTGAATGCCAGGTGCATGGTCCCGTCAAGAGAGCGGACCCAGGAAACTCCCGGATCTATCTGAGGCCCTACCAGGTAGGACGAGACGCCCAAGGTGGTGGCTACCACACCACTGGTCTCTCCTCCTGCTATGATGAAATTCTTTACGCCTTGGAAGGCCAGTATCTTGGTAACACACCCTATGATCTTCTCTATCATAGCAGAGAGATCCTCGCCGGGGTACAAAGATTTGATCTTAGCAAGTTCTGCGGCATCCCTGGTAGCGTACAGCATCGGAGCGGGGCCGTCCTGCTCCTGCGCAAGCACCCACAGCGCCAGTTCTCCGGCATATCCCTTTTGATGGAGGCATTTTTCCTCCTCAATCCGTAGGGAGGGAGCCTTTTCCTTATAGTAAGCGACCTGGGCATTGGTCTGTGCCGAACATGAGCCGGCTATGACTACAGCACGAGCTCTCTTAGGGACAAAGCTTACGACTTCCTCATTGGGCCTGCCCAACCTCCGGTTGTAGAGATGGGCAATGCCCAACGCTAGACCCGACCCTCCTGTAACCAGGGGGAAATCCTCAGTGGCCTGGGCGATCGTCTTCAGGTCCTCTTCAAAAAGGGTATCAACAATCAGGTATTGCGTTTTGTCACCTGCACTCCTATATCGCTCGATCATCGCCCTGACATGCTCACCTCCCCTAACCATATCCTCATAGAAAATATGGGCACTCCTCCCCTTGAACTGCCCTTCCATCAGGCGTTCGAGCTTTGAGTCGAGCATAGGGGTTATCGGATGGTTGCGCATGGGCGAGTCGCTTAGCAGGACGTCATTTACAAACAAGTACCCCTTATAGACCGTCCTTCCATTGATGGGAAGAGCGGGACAGATAAGGGTCAAGGATGTACCCAAGGCCTCCATCAGGGCATCGGTCACCTGACCGATATTCCCTTTTTTGCTGGAGTCGAAGGTGGAGCAGTACTTGTAGTAGAATTTAGTGCACCCGGATTCCTGGAGAAAAGCCAGGGCGCTTAGGGCCTTTTCAACAGCTTCGCCTACAGGACATGAACGGATCTTCAAACTTATCACCAAGGCATCGGTAAGGAGTGAGGGAACACTTTCCGGGACACCATTGAACATCGCCGTCTCCATCCCGTTCTTGACCAAAAACCCGGCAATGTCAGTCGCACCGGTAAAATCGTCTGCTATAACACCCAAACGCATATCACTTCTCCTATCTTGCCTGTAAAGGCGTACGAGACTAAGAATCTCGTGCAACTATATATCCTATCAAAAAAATCGGGCCCGGCACTCTCACACACGCACCCTCTTGTATCCTGACAGTCAGTCATACTCAGTAATAAATTCCAGTTCTCCGAACTCCTGGTTGAGACTTTCCTTATCAAAACCATTTATAAAGTCATAGCCTTCCCACATGAACACCGTATTGTATTTCTTATGAGTGGGATCTTTGAGAATTTCAAGCATTTCAGCAAAGTCAGAAGGGCCTTCACAATAATCCGGAGGGCCGTTGCCCACTCCGCCGGTACACTCGACATAAGGAGCCCTATCGACAAATTCCGTCTTTCCCACCCTAATGACATGATCCCAGCCGACGCCACAATCATAGCGATAGGTAAAACTCCTGATGCTGGGCAGCAGATCTGAAAGCATTGTATCACTCTCATCATGCCAGCCAGGTGTTCCAGGCAGAACACGCTTCTTGTTTCGTATCGGACCGACCTTAAACCCATACTGGCTGAAATCAAACTCATGGGGGTTTTCATCTCCCCATTCAAACCCTATCTGGAGGATTTCGTGGAGGGTGGCGAAAGTAATCTCAATCGGCAGGATGAAACTGCGGGTAACCTTACTGACCCCTTCCATTTGCAGCTCAACATCGAGGGTAACCATAAGAGTTGGGCCAAACTCGGATTCGTCTTTACGAGCCTCCAGGTCGGGTTTTTCTCCGGATGTAGGAACCTCTTCCCCAAATGCTTCAGAATCTGAAAGGGCAGCAAGGTTAGAGGCCATCATAGTCATTTGATCCAACAGGCTCTGAGTCATGCTAAAGGATTCGCTGGCCATTCGCGTCAGAGAAGCCACCCGAGCCGTCTTCGAACGGTCGCTTGTAGGGCCAAACATGATAGGCCCCGCATCTTTCAGGTATTTGGAGATTTGAATTTCAGAAGCCCCTGCATATTCCATGTCCGAACGTAACGTCTCCAATATTTGCTTGTCAAAATCCTTGAAGGACTCCACCTCTAAAGTGGAGACCGATCCATCAAGGTCATTTGTCATCACCACATGAACCAGTCCCCTATATTCGAAAAAGTTTGCATGCCAACAGTATACCGGATCAGGAAGAGCTGGCAGTCTCCCATACGGCTGTTTTAGTTTCGCAAGCAGTTTCTGGGTACATTGAATATACATACCTGTTGCTCTCCTTATTGATGAACCCTAGCATGACAATGCCATGGGAACAAGATGAGAATCATGTCAGACAGAGACCTTGTTCCTTCCTGATTCCTTTACCCTGTACAGAGCCTGGTCAGCGGCCTCAACAAGTTCCTTCTCGTACTCCACATCAACTTCAGGGAATGATGCCCCTCCAATGCTCAGTGTCACTTGGATCAGCTGTTCCCCATACTTGATGTGCTTCTCGCTGACCTGGCGCCGAATGGCTTCCCCAACCTCAAGGGCATCTGAACGGGATGCACCCAACAGGACAACCATGAACTCGTCTCCGCCCAAACGGATAAGGATATCACCCTCACGCAGCTGGCTACGCACTGAGGCTGCTATGCTACGAAGCACCCTGTCTCCGACAGTATGCCCATAGACATCGTTGACCTGTTTGAAATGGTCAATGTCGATCATCAGGACAGCCAAGGCTGTGTTTTGCTTGACAGAACGGACGAACTCCTCATGCAGTCGGGAGAGTCCGAAACGACGGTTGTAGACATTGGTCAGCGGGTCGATTGCAGCCAGCTTCTGCACCTGGTCGTAGGTCATGGCGTTATGCAGGGCTAGTGCAAGGCTTATCCCAAAAAGATCGAGATTGTCCAGAACTTCGGAAGAGAAGGTTTCATAGGAAGCCAGCACCACAACACCTAAGGGCAACTGCTTGTAGACAATGGGCTCAACAATGATCTGGCTTGGACGGAAGGAGGTCATCACGCCCTCCAGCATGACATCATCGGGGATGTTGATGACGTTGCGCTTGAGCGTCTGCATCGAGTCCAGTATCAGAGGATTCGAACTAAGGGAGCTTGATTTGGTCAGTCCCATAGTATGGTTGACCCGCAGTTCCCCATCCTCTTCAATGAGGATGGCTCCTGAGGTGCAACCTACCATCTCCATCAGACTTACCAAGGCGTTGCGGCAGAGTTGGTCAGTCTCCAGATAAGTAGTCAGCAACTGGGTATAGGTCCTGATGTCCATCTCGATCTGGATTGATTTGGCCAGGGTATCCACAAGGTGGTTGAAGGCAAGACTGCTCGCTCCGATCGCATCCTCCGAATCAACGGGGATATGACAGTTTTCAGGGGTACAGTCTACAGACTGGGCCTTCCCGGTGATTGCCTTGAGATGGTTCTCAATATCCTTCATATGCTTTGCAAGCAAGTTCAGGCGGGATCCTACAACCCGATGGGCCAACAGGATGTTTACAGCCCCCACAAACAGGCCTGCCAACATGCAGACTGCAAAAAACCACCAAGACATCGCCATAAAGGGGTCCATTCCCAAGAAAAGCATGAAAAATGGGAATATAATTCCGACAAGGATGCCAAATCCCATCATCCAGATGGCCAGGTCCGTAAAGACTCTTTTAGTGATCCGTATCATACCGTTCTCCCCCTAAAAAAACCAGACTGCTCGAAAAGCAGTCTTATTGTACACATCAAAAACATATACTAAAGGATATAAGCAATCGGGGGTTTTTGATAGGGGGTAAAAATTAAAAAACTATGGTGACAGCCTTAGGCTTGCTGATTTCCATTCAACGAAACCTCCCGTAAAACAGAAAAAGAT
Organism: Spirochaetales bacterium; assembly: GCA_012838275.1. Lineage (GTDB taxonomy): Bacteria > Spirochaetota > Spirochaetia > Sphaerochaetales > Sphaerochaetaceae > Sphaerochaeta. Next base: position 13,978 of record DUPO01000082.1, on the reverse strand, counting down.
CCAGCAACACATGATTTTTGTAAGGTCTTTCAGAAAAGTCTCACCCTACAGTGATCCGGTTGCAACAGCATACCCCATACCGACCAATGCTCCTATCACCAAGAGGATGATGGGGCCGACCTGCACCCTTTTGCTGTTCAGGACAATGAAGGCAAGGACAAAGATCAGTATGGCGAAGAGGTCCAGAGATCCCAATCCCATGGTAATGGAACCGATAGCCAGTTGGAGCAAAGAGAGGCCGGCAGTGAAGATTGCGGCGACAACAACAGGGCGTACATTTTCCAGAATGCTCTTCATGAGGGTCTGCTTGCTATACTTTTCATAGAGTTTGGCAAGAATGATCATTATGATGCAGGAGGGCAATACATTTCCCAGGGTTGCTGCAAGCACGCCGCTCAGGCCGGCGACCTTCATGCCGACAAAAGTGGCGCTGTTGATTGCGATGGGTCCGGGGGTCATCTCTGCGATGGTCACCAGGTCAGCGAACTCAGCAAGAGTAAGCCACCCCTTGATATCGACCGACTGGGCCTGGATAAGCGGCATCGCCGCATATCCCCCCCCTATGCTAAACAGCCCGACCTGGAAGAAGCTGACAAAAAGTTGTAGGAGTATGCTCATTTGTGACCTGCCTTCCTGATTCCAACAAGGCTCACGATAACGGCAACCGCCACACAGATGACCATGACCAGCATGATATTCACATTGAAGAGATAGAGGGCTGCAAAGGCAGAGAGGAACATTGCGATTGGGATGAACTTCTTCCTACCCAATACTGGCTTGAGCAGAGCCCAAGTCACTTGCAGTACGATGGCTGCTACGACAGGGCGCATCCCACGAAAGGCAGCTGCTATCCAAAGGTTGGATTTCACGGCTTCATAGCCGAGGCTGACAAGTGTGAGGATGATCATGGGAGGAAGCACGGTACCCAGGCCCGCTATAAGGGCTCCTGGGATATTTGCAAGATGGTAGCCGACCATCAAGGAGCCGTTGAGGGCGATGGGACCCGGGGACGACTGGGCGATCGTTACAAAGTCCATCATCTCCTCGTCATCAATCCAATTGAGGGTTACCACCATTTTCTTGCGCATTAGTGAGACAATGACAAAACCTCCGCCGAAGGTGAAAAGGCTCAGCGTAAAGGTTGTCCAAAAAAGCTTCAGGTAAAAGGCAAAGGTTACCTCGGGCTTCACTGCCTTGGTCGTTCGTTCTATGTAGGGCACTAAGGGGCTCCTTTCGTTGACTCTATCTTATCAGAGTACGGGCCACATGTTCAAACCTTCTGATAACATATGGGTAGAAATCCAACATCGTGGAACAGAACCGATACCCTTCCTCACCCCTGTATCGTTTGCACCCACCCCGGCAGAGCTCTTTCCACTGGCAAGAAGCACAAGCGTCTATGCTATTCGGAGAGTCTTCGATGAAGCGCATCTCCAGTCTTTTTGCATCAAGGGTGGCAAACTCATCAGCGAGCACATTCCCCAGGTATGAATCATCATCGCAGAAGAAGTCACAGGGATAGATGCTTCCGTCACTTTCAACCACATACTGGACGGAACAGATTCCTGCCATATCGCAGCTCTCGGGGGGGTAGCCTGCAAGCATTCCCACCAGGTTGTCAAAAAATCTGACAGAGATCGGCTTCCCGCTCTGCCAGGCATTGAACCAGAGGTCAAAGAGGCGCTTTAGGAAACGGGCGTAGTTTTCAGCACTGAGAAAGGGTTTTTCACCAAGGCCTTCCAGACTCTCCATGCAGGGGATGAACTGCAGGTACCGATGATTATTCCTTGTCATGTAGTCCCACATCATATCTACATTCTCTGCAAGCTCATTTGTCACCACACTCAGGATATTAAACTCGGCCCCATGCTCACGGAGCTGTGCTATGCCCGCAAGGACCTTTCGTGCGCTCTTCTTGCCTTGTGGGTCCAAGCGGTGCATATCATGCAGGCGGGGAAAACCATCAAAGGAGACCCCTACCAAAAAATTATTCTTCTTGAAGAATTTAGCCCAAGCCTCATCAATCAGGACTCCATTGGTCTGGAACGCGTAGTTGATAGCATCCCCATCCTTGTTGAGACGATTTACCGTCTCAACAAACTTCTCATAGAAAGGGAGCCCTATCAGGGAGGGCTCGCCCCCCTGGAAAGCAAAGGTGCACCCCTTCGCCTCGGCCAGGGCCTTGGTGATGGTAGCCACCATCACGTCATCTTTCATGAAAGGCCGGCACCCGACCTCCCTGTTATCTGCCGTCTCATGGTAGAAACAGTAATCACAGTCAAGATTACAAGCGGCGGAGGACGGTTTTATCATAAGCGTAATATGGTGACGTTTCATTTAGTATACCTTACAGTTCCTAGCTCCGAATGTCTTGGATAGAAGTGCCATCAAAGATGGTCGGTTTGAAAACATACGAATAGTCGTGAATCTTGTATTCATTATCCCTAATCATTTCGAAAATTCGTTTTCCGACCTCAAAACCCATTTCAAACCCAGGGTGGATCGAACTGGTGATCCCACTCTCTTGCCAATCATTATCGGAATAATCGAAGCTGACTACTGAATAATCCTTCGGGACATTCTTACCATATTTATCCAATAAGCGCAACAAACTCTTGAGAATCATGTAGTTACAGCAAACAATTGCAGTACATTTGGGAACGGATTTGAGGAACTTCCACAGCGATCGGGCAAGCTCCTTTTCGTCTTGGGTGTCGTCAGAGATAAACCACTTCACATACTTGTCACGATAGGAAGCGCCATACTTCTGCAGGGCATGTACATACCCCTTATACTTCTCAATGCCTTGGTAGTTGTCATATACAAAGATACCGGCAATATGCCTGTGCCCCGATCCTGTTAGCCTTTTAACCAATTCATCGGCACAATCGCCATCAGCAATGGTTACCTTTGGGAAATTGGCATCAGCGTAAAAGTTGTTATAAAATATGACAGGAACATTTTTATCGTATAAAGCGGAGTAACAATCACGATTGAGATTTATCATGCTCGCCTTCACCCCGTCGACAATGAGACCATGAAAGCCTTTTGAGCAGGCAAGCAGGCACCTCCGTTCATTTACCAGCTTGTTGTCGGTATAGAAAATCTTCAGTTCAACAGATTTATCGGAGAGCCCGCTCTTGATCCCTTTCAAGAGATTGGAATTGGCATTATAGTCCTGCCCTTGGACTATAACGCCAATCTTCACCTCTCCATTATCAGGCAAGGACTCATGCATCAGAAGCCGTTTCTTATTGAAGAAGGTGCCACTGCCTTTAACAGCATAGAGGACGCCCTCTTCCACCAACAGGGCGATAGCTGTCCTGACAGTCTCCCTGCTCACACCCAATCTTTTGGTCAGATAGTTTTCTGAAGGGATCCTGGTATTCTCTGAAAATCGCTGCTGATCAATGAACGTCTCGATGTACTCATAGACCTGTTCATACTTTTTTCGTGGTTGATTTCCCCTGTGAGTTATCTTCAATACGTACTTCCTTACTCTCAGCTTTCAAGATCCAATCAGCCAATCGCTTTCGCAGCTTGAGTTTATCTTCTGTATAGGCTGAGGAATGAACCAAGTTGTCAAGTTCATGTGGGTCCTTAGCCAAATCATACAGGAAATCGTCAACATAGACATCACTGTCCATATCCGTACCCCCGTTCTTTCCTGGGGCATAGACAGCATACTTGAACAGGGGCGTGCGTATGCAGCGGCCTACCCTGCTTTCTGAAATCTGGGCGAATATCTCGTTCGGCCTGTTTGGATCTTCCTGTTCCACTACAGCAGCGAGGTCTTCCCCGATCATGGCGGTACCGACATCGATGCCAGCCATGGCAAGAATCGTCTTGGGAAGGCTTGCAGTGCTTACAAGATCGCGGACAACCTTGCCGCCCAAAAACTTACCGCCACGGATAACCAGAGGGATGCGAAGGCTTGCGTCATGACAAGATCGCTTGTAATCATCATACCCATTGAGGTGAGCATCCTTGTTACGTGTCCTGAAGTGCGAACCATGGTCCGATGCAAAGATAATAATCGTATTCTCATAAAGACCCTTCTTCTTGAGGGAGTCTATCAGCCGTCCGAGATTCTCATCCACGCTCTCACAAGCGCCTAGATAGTCAGGATACTCTTCCATGTAGTCACCATCGAGCGCAGCTAAGTCTTCTGGAACAGGGAAAGAGCTGAACTTTTCCTTGGACCCTTTGGGCCCTTGGTAGTGGTTGCTGTCATTCTGGTGGTGAGGCTCAATATGAGAGACCGTCATGAAGAACGGCTTCTTACCTTCCTGCCTGTCCAAGAATTCCAACGCGAAGTCTGTGATACAATCGGCACGATACCCGGAAAACTCATGTTTTTTCATATCTTCATCATATACGAACCCACCATACCCGTTCGAAGTGAATTCCAATACATCGGAAGCTCTCCAGAATCCTTCATACCCGCCCCTAAGCTCCAGCGGTATGGGTGTTGTATGATAATCGATGGTGGGTTTTTCTTCCAAACCACCTGTGGAGGCTAGGTGCCATTTTCCAATGTATGCATTCTCATACCCAGCTTCAGTAAGATAGTTGGCAAGTGTCTTCACATTGGTAGGAAGGGCAATATTATTTCTGAAACACCCCGTTTCCGTGGGATAAAGCCCTGTCTGAAAGATTGAACGGCAAGGGCCGCAGACAGGTTGTGGGGAAAAAGCGAGGTCGAAACGCACACCCTCTTTTGCCATCGCATCAAGGCGGGGAGTGATGTCCAAACTCTGGCCATAACATCCGCATGTATCAAAACGCTGCTGGTCTGAAAAATAGAAAATAATATTAGGCTGTGCCATCATATGCTCCTCTTAGAATCTTTTATATGATTAACTCCAATGATTACAATCGTGAGGGCGATCACCACAAGAAATGCAATGGCAATCGGCGACTGTACAAATATCTTCCAACTTCCGTCAGAAAGGATGAGGGAGCGACGGAAGTTCTCTTCCGTAATGGCCCCCAACACCAAGCCAAGCAAAACAGGAATGGTAGAAAAATTCAATTTCTTAAACAGGTATGCGATAACAGCAAATACCAGAGTCACCCCCACGTCAAACATCGAGGCGTTTACCGAGAAGGCCCCGGCGAAACAGAAAATGACAATAATCGGGGTGAGGATGGAAACGGGGACGGAAACTACCCTGGCAAAATATTTTGTCAGAGCCTTGCCTTGCAAAAACATGAAAATATTGACAAAAATGAGTCCTATCATGATGGCGTACATCGTAACGCCATGTTTAGCAAAAAGATTAGGGCCTGGAGTAAGGCCATTGATCATCAGAGCTCCGAGCATGATCGCCACTGCCCCGTCACCGGGAATACCCATGGTAAGCAGGGGAATGAGTGTCGCACCTGTCACTGCATTGTTAGCTGTCTCCGCTGCTGCTATCCCTTCCACTGAGCCTTTGCCAAACTCCTCTTTATGCTTGCTCATCTGTCTAGCGCGGTCATAGCTGACAAAGGAAGCCATGGAGGCGCCAGTGCCTGGGATAATGCCGATGATTACCCCAATTATGGCACTCATCAATGAAGGAAGCGCCATACGCTTATACTCCATTTTAGAGATCTTCCCGCTTTCAGACTTAACTTCATCCAGACTCGAAATGGTATTTTGGTTGCTTTTTTGGCTTTTGCCCAAAACTTCGCTCAAGGCGAACAACCCTATGAGACATATGATCAAATCGAAGCCGGAGTAGAGGTTGATGTTCTTAAATATGTACCGGGTGGAACCTGTCATGGGATCCAGCCCGATTGTTGATATGAACAGACCGAATGCACCGGATATCATGCCTTTTATCAGGGAATCTCCAGAGACTCCAGCAATGACAGTAAGACCAAACAAGCAGACAAGGAAATATTCGGGGGTTCCCATCTTTTGTGCGAACTTGGCAACTTGGGGTGCAAAGAACAACAAGGTGAAGGCGCTGAAGATCCCACCAAATGTGGAAGCCTGCAAAGCTATGTTCAAAGCCTTCCTACTCTCCCCCTTCTTGGTAAGGGCATACCCGTCAGCCATGGTGGCCGTAGCATGGGGAGTTCCCGGAGTGTTGATGAGAATTGCTGAAATAGAACCGCCATACCCTCCTGCACAGTAGATGCCCAACAGGAACATGAAGGAGTCGATAGCTCCCATGGTGTATGTAAAGGGGAGAAACAACACGATGCAGAGTATTACCGTCAACCCTGGAATAGCTCCAAATATCAAGCCTAGGATCAACCCTATGTTGATATAGATAAAACTCGAAAGGGTAAAGAACTGTTGAAAACCTTGAATGAATAAATCCATAATCGTATTCCTATGGGAGGCGGACGCCTAAGAGATACCTAAAGATAAGGCCGATAACCAACGCCGAAAAAATAATTATGAGGTAATACGACACTTTCTTGATCCTAAAGAAGTAAAGCATCGCAACTGAAAACAGCAGAGAACTGGGGATGAAGCCTATAAGAGGCATTAAAATAGCGTATAGAATAAGCATCAGCAGGATAATAAGCGCCTTTATCTCTGTGAGAAGCTCTATCTGCACCACTTCCAACTCTGTTTTTCGTAGTATTTTCACAATCTCAGTCACCAGCAGCGCCACTGATCCCACTATCATGATTTGAAGCAAAAGAATGGGAAAGGTCCTAGCTGTCGTCGCTGCCTGCTGCTGCACCTTCACTTGGCTCGGCATGATAAGGAAAGCAACAAGGGCAAAGACAAGAAACACAATGGGTCCCACAACAGTAGGATAAAAATTGACCTTCCTATCCTTGAGTCTCTCTCCTGTCCGGTCAATCTTGGTATCAAGTTTTTTTAGAATTTGTAGGAAACTATGCATATTCCACCCTTTTCACATGGAGCGGGCCTTCTTAGAAAGAAGACCCGTTCCATCCAAACAATTTTTGTTACAGATTCGCTTTAACTATCGCAGCCACGGTAGAAACGTGCTTGTCGATAGAAGCCTTGTCCATCGGATCAACCTCAATCATCATGGATTTGAAGAATTCTGCCATTTCCGGCTTATCGAGAATGGTCAGATAGGCTTTACGCACCTTATCGATAATCTTCTGGTCTGTTCCCTTACGGGCTAGGATGAAGCATCTGTTTCTGAAGAATGCTGACGAGCCGTACTCACCTACACCCTTAACATTCTTGTACACTTCATTGTTCACGCCTTTCTCATCGAAAACAACCACAGGATTAAGGATTCCACCTTCCACACTCCCCTTGGCTTGTGACTGGTGGGAGATGGCAAATTCGGTCTCACCCTTAGCCGCTGCATCGAGGGCAAGGTTTGCACCGTTGTAGCTTACCAGTTCCATGTTGATGCCCAAATCTTTAGCAAGAGCCTTGGCGAGGAAGGCTTCGGAGCCTGCGATACCGTTTACAGCTATCTTAAGTTTCTTGCCTTGGGCATAAGCCTTCAGGGCATCCAAGTCCTTGATGTCCAAAGAAACATCAGAGGTGAGGACAAAGATCGCAGAGTAAAGGTTTATGATAGGTTCGAAGTCACCATACTTGAATTGAATTGCATCAGAGCCATCTACGTTTGGTGCGATGGAGAAAGCCCCTTCACCACCGAAGATGAGATTGTGCGAGTTCGGAGCGTTTTTCAAAAAGTTAGTCAGTGCGACGTTTCCACCAGCACCTAACTCATTGGTTGCCAGGATTGGCTTGCCCAGCAACTCTGCTCCATAGGTTGCAGCCTTTCTGTTTACAATGTCTGCCACCCCGCCAACAGCCCAAGGACAGATTACGGTAACTGCTTCTTGTGGCCATGTATCAACATCCACTTCAGCTTTTCCTGCTGCGAAAATTGTCCCAAAAGAAATGAGCACAACTAACAGCAATAAGAGTACCTTTTTCATAAGAACCTCCAATTTTTGTGATTTCTATACTACAATTCTATCATTGATTACCTAAAATACAATACAGAAATCAGTTTAAAAAATTAAAAGTTGTATGGAAATAGGCGAAAAAAGGCCACCTGTATGCAACTTTTTCCTTAAATAAAAAAAGCTGTAGGTGTTTTCTCCCTATACAAGAAAACATCTACAGCAGCTCAATTCTTACCAAACCAACAAATTTTCTCTTTCTATACCTTTGCTCAATAAAAGGATAGAAAGAGTGCAAATAATCCAAATGTTATTTTTTCACGTCATACAGTTTCTTGTCACGCACAGCCTCGACCATGGGGAGACCGGTATCATAATCCCACTGGCGCTCTTCATAGCCGTCACCATCACGTTGCCTGGTAAAGCCACTGTTCTGCCAGGAGGGAGTCTTGTCCTTCCTCCAAGGGCGGACTGCCCACTGGTAACCGCGGTAGAGGTCGCGAGTCTCATCCATGTGCTTGAGTAGCTCATCATGCAGCTTGTCACGGACCTTGCCGGCCTTACTGACGTTGATCATGTTCTTTACTTCATGCTGATCATTCTCCAAATCATAGAGTTCATCCGTATCCATCAGGTTGATGGTCAGTTTCCATCTGCCGTCAGTGACACTGCGCATCATCTGAAGCCCGCCAAAGCCATCATGATCGATTTCATAGCGGGTGAATTCGCAGAATACCAGTTCGTTTATCCTGACTCTAGGATCCTCGATCTGACTGAGCATGCTCCTACCTTCCATGACTGGGGGCACTTCAAGGCCAAAGTAATCAAGAATGGTGGGGGACACATCAATATGGGAAGCCGGGTAGTCCACCACAGCCCCCCTATTACTGGCTGTTCCCCTACCTGCCTTGATGAGCAGAGGGATGTTGGTGATCTCCTTGTAGAAACAGGCGTTCTTTGTCTGCAACCTGTGGGATCCCAACATGTCCCCGTGATCGGAGGTGAAAATCACCAAGGCATCGGGAGATACGCAGGCAATCTTGTCGAGCACCCGTCCTATCTCCTGGTCCACAAAACTGTTGCATCCCAAAAAGAGGGAGAGCATCATTGAGCTCCTATGTAATTCCGAAGGATCCTTATGCAGGTCATCTCCTGCCCAGAGCCTCTGCAACAAGGGTTTGTCTTCCAACGTGTCGTGGAAGGTCGGGTTGTCCTCAAAGGCAAAATCCTCATACATCGTGTTGAATGGAGGAGGACAGATAAACGGCCCGTGAGGCTCGTCATATGAGACCGAGAGGAAAAAATCCTCATCCTTGTGAGCATCCAAAAAGGATAGGGCCTTATTGGAAACCCTGTGAGCATAGGTCATCGTTTCGTCCCAGTCCTCATCAAAGGCAGTTTTGCTCTGCCGAGAGCGAACCCGATCCTCTTCACTGAGCTCCAGCAGGTAACGGTGCATGTCATACCAGTACTCATCATCCCACCCCTCAGGACAGATACCATTGCCGAAATAATCCCCTCCATCGAGGTGCCATTTACCGGTATACGCACATCTGATGCCCTTATCACTCAATCTTTGCCCAATGGTCTTCACATTCTGCCCTAAGGGGACACAGTTGGTAACCACTCCGTTGGAATGGGGGAAGGTCCCGGTAAAGATAGCCGAGCGGGCGGGCCCACACACAGGTTGCGTTGTATACGCCTGGGTATAACGGATGCCACCCTCCGCCATCTTGTCCAGATGGGGGGTCTTCATCTTCTCGTTTCCATAGCATCCCAGCATATCCTTGCGGGTCGTATCAGTCATAATAAAAACTACTTGTCTAGGCATTGTTCACTCCATTGCGCAGATCATCAGCCCTTGACGGCTCCTGCCACCAAACCTTTGATCATATATTTCTGAAAAAAGAAAAACAGCATCACTACCGGGATGGTCCCAACAATAGATATCGTATTGACCAGAGACCAGTCATAGGAAAGTTCTCCCAGGTACCTCAGTGCGATTCCCACCGAGAGGGTACGCTTCCCATCGGCCTGGATCAGGGTTGCTGCATGCAGGTAGTCATCCCACGTCATGAGAAACGCGTAAATGCCAACTGCAACAAGACCTGATTTCACCAGAGGGGTGACAATGGAGAAAAGGATTCTCCACCTTCCCGCCCCATCGACATAGGCGGCTTCCTCAATTTCCTTGGGGATGCCGGCGAAGAAACTCGACATGAGGATGATACAAAACGGTGCCTGTGCAGCAAGCAAAGCGAGGGAGAGCCCCCCCAGCGTGTTGATGATGCCAAGCTTACCCATTATTGAATAAAGCGAGATCATCCGGCTGATAACCGGAAACATCTGGGAAGCCAGCAACAGGGCGAAAAACCATTTGTTCCACTGGTTCTTGAACCGGGCCAGCGAGTAACCGGAGAAAATGGCGATAACACAGCAGAGCAGAGCTACAACCGAGGAGACAATGATGTTGTTCTTGTAATAGACAAAGAACTGGTTATTCTCCCTAAACAGGCTGATGAAGCTGTCCAGTACAGGCACCCTTGGATAGAAGGTCGGAGGATAACGGTACGCCTCCATATTGGTCTTGAAGGCTGTGATGAGGACCCAGTAGAGGGGAAACAGCAAAAAGAGCAAGATACCCACCAGAGCGACATACTTGAAGAAGGAGAAAATCTTACTATCGGATTTCATCGTATTTTTCATCACATCTCCTGCACTCTGAAGAGCTTGTTGTAGCCAAAGATGACTACGATCATCATGAGCATCCACAAGGTGGTTACCGCGGCTCCTGAGCCGAGGTTCATACCGACGAACGCTTCTCGGTAACTGAGAACAGCCAAGGTGGTTGTGGCGTTGTTAGGACCACCCCCTGTCATTGTCCAGAAGAGCGGGAACTGCTTGAAATTCTCGATGATGGACATCGAGACCGATACCTTAATGACCGGGCTCAAATAAGGAAGGATGATCGAGAAGAAACGCCTGAACTTGCCTGCCCCGTCGATCATGGCGGCTTCGGATATATCCTGGGGGACATTCTGCAGACCTGCGAGCAACAGCAGCGTCATCAGGGGAATCTGTTTCCACAAGGCGGCGATACCTACCCCTGTAAGTGCGGTAGAGGGGTTGTTCAAAATGGCAAAATCACTGATCCGGCCGAAACTCACCACCGATACCAGATATTTGAGCAGACCGTACTGAGGCTGAAACAGCCACATCCAGATAAGGGCGGAGATTACAGTGGGCACGACCCATGGGGTCATCATGATGCTTCGCATGAAACGGGCACCTTTAATATTGGAGTTGAGGATCAGAGCCAGCAGGATGGCCAAGATGAACTGGACAACGACAACCCCCAGGACAAACGAAAAGGTATGCACGGTCGCACCGAAAAAATCATCTGTCTTGAAAAGGTAGAGATAGTTTGCAAAATTGTTCCATACACCCGGTTTCTTGGTGATGATGTTCTTGATCCCGAAGGTCTGAAAGCTCTTGACTACCGAATCTATGATGGGTACTACGATGAAGCCAGCCAGGAGCAAGAACGCCGGCAAGTCAAGAAACAAGGAAAAAAGCGTATCGCTCTTCTTGCTGGACAGTGTTTTGGTTTTCATATGACAGAGACTCCTTGTCTTAAGGCAAGGAGGCTGGAAAAACCAGCCCCCTTGTGCACTACAACAATCGTTACTGAGAGATTTTTACAACAGCAGATGCCTTGAACTTCTCGATAGCAGAAGAGACATCCTGCTTACCGACCGTCACAGCCTGAGCGAGGGAACATAGCTCCAGATTCAATGCTGAGATCTTGGGAATGAAGGTCTGCACACTAACCCTACCAGCAGCTGGGGAGGCACCCTTGAGAATACCACTGTTTACCACACTCTCCATGGATGCCATGGAGTTCTTTGCAGGATAAGCGGGGGTAAGATCACGCAAGTAGTCGTTGAGCACCTCTTCGGAAATGACATACTCAACAAAAGTTGAAAGTGCATCACGGCGTGCCTTGCCGTTATCCATCAGGATAAAACAGTGGGCTTGCAACAAGCTCTGGCCACTGCCTGACCCTCCGATAAGGGGTTCGGCGGAAGCGGTGAAGGTATGTGCGTTGGGATTGATCGACTTGATGCCGTTGAAACCCCAGGACTGGTCATAGTACATAGCCAGCTGTCCGAGGGCGAAGAGACTTCTCAAGTCCTTGAGTTTTGCGTTTTGCGGGTTATATCCCTTCTGATCGAGCAGCTTAACCATTTCGAACGCTTCTCGGAAACCTTGGTTATCCACAGAGAGCTTGCCATCCGCATCGAGCACCTTTCCCCCGAAGTTGAAGACCATAGCATTCAGGGACGCGCCTGATACGGGAACTGAAGCAGTTGTCTGTCCAAAGGCAAACACCTTGTTTCCATTGGAGTCTTTCAGCTTGGAAAGCTTTTCAGCATAGCTGAGCATCTCGGTATAGGTCACCGGTGGCTTGTTCGGGTCCAGACCAGCCTGCTTGAAAAGGTCCTTGTTGTAGTAGAGCACATAAGGTGATACATAGAGTGGGATGCCATAAGGCTTGCCGTCAATTTCAAAGGACTTCAATACGTCAGGGAAGAAGTCATTGATGAAATGGGCAGGGAGGATGTCGGTAATGGGGGCTGCAAGACCTGCATCGACAAGGCCCGGGACCCAGTCGATCTCACCGAAGATGACATCAACCATGTCGCCACCACCAGCCATGTTGACGACCTGGTTCACAATCTCACCATAAGGTGCGGTTACCCACTCGATGGTAATCGAGGGGTTCTTTGCCTCAAAGTTTGTCTTTACGTCCTTCCAGAACTGTTCGTATCCACTCTCCAGGAGTGCATAGTTTGCAACCTTTATGGTCACAGTCTTGTCGGCAGCTCCTTTTTCACTGGAACCAGCTGCAAACAGGAAGCTTCCTGCTACCAGCACGACCAAAAGCAACATGAGTACTTTTTTCATAATTCTTCTCCTTTATTCCTTTCATATGCTTGAACGCATAATAAGCTGTGTTTCCAGATGCTCCTCAATCCGTGAGGAGAAGGAGGAGCGGTTATCGATCAGGGAGATGATCATCTTTATGATCGCCTGCCCTATCTCCTTCTGCTGTATCTCCATGGAGGAGAGCTTGGGAGATGAGAAGCGGCACATACGGGAGTTGTCAAAACCGATGATTGAAATATCATCGGGAACAGCAAAGCCCATGCTTTTTACCGCTTCCATACCCAATAGGGCCATGTAGTCATTGCGACCGAAGATACCATCAGGGGTAAAGCCTTCGTCTTGGATCTTCACTCTGAAAGCTTCCTGCAGAGCCTGTTCGCTCCTACACCCTGCAATGACGTTTTGCTGCGTGACAGGGAGGCCAAACTCAATGCACTGGTCAAAGAACCCTTTCAAGCGCCAGTCATCCCTGTCACTCCGATGACCTTCCTTACTGATCCTATCCACATAGAGCAGATTTCGCCTTCCACGGCCGTAGAGGCAGCGCACACAATTTCTAGCTCCCCTGTACAACCCCGTGTTGATAAGACCATATACCCCTGTGATGGAGGAGTAGTCTCTGATCTCCAGCAGGACAACCGGGATATCGGAATTTACAAGACGCTGGATCTGCCTTAATGGAAAGTTGGCCGAACCGATGACAATCCCATCGAAAAATCTGGAATAAATCCTATCGACAAAATCCTCTTCATTCCGATCGGAACAGAGAGTGATGAAATACCCTTCATCATAGGCAAAGGAGTCTATCTCACTGATAAGCTTGCCAAAGTATTCGCCTTGGATATCATCAGCCACGAAAAGGATGTGGTTGGACTTCTTGCCTTTCAGGGCTCTTGCCATAGCATTGGGGCGATACCTGAGCTTGGCTATAGCAGCTTCAACACGTTGACGTTTTTCGCCATTCACATACCTATTGCCGTTGATAACGTAGGAGACAACAGTCTCACTGACTCCAGCTTCTTTTGCTATATCGGCTCTGGTTGTAGTTTTCAGCTTTTTATCTGACATAGGTTCCTTACAGTAGGGAAATGGTCGATTAACCGGATGTACACTCCTGTGTACATATGAATATTAGGACGCTTTTGAGGTTCTGTCAATTAAAATCTTCTGAAATCGT
>DUPO01000081.1 GCA_012838275.1 Spirochaetales bacterium | reverse complement strand
TGAAATTATCTCTCTATATCAAACTGTAGCTATCCGTACTTGCAAATGATTTTGCAAATCAGATCTACATTGTGTATCGGTAAGCTTGAGGGGAGCATCGGTTCGGTGATGAGACCGATCAATCAAAAAAACCTTTGTCGAATTTGATCAAATCACCTTCGAGCCCATGTTGGATGTGCTTGTGCATCGCCGCTTGAGCCCTGTTGGGGTCGTTGGAAAAAATTTCCTCAACGAGATTCTTGTGCCAATGGTCCCAGTTTTCCTGCTTGACTTCCCAGATGCGTTTTGGATCCTGGTAGAGCAGGCTCCAGAGGGACAATCTTTTTAGTTCGGTCACCAGCTGTTGGTTGCCTGTGTTTTGGGCCATAAGCAGATGGAGTTCCCTATGTTTCTTTGCTAGGACTTCCAGGTTCCCAAAAACCCCCGTATCAATGGAGTCCACTTCATCTGCCAATCGAATCAGCTCCTGACCGACTTCCTGGTCATTTTTCTTGCATAGCAGATAGGCGACCATAACCTCCAGTGCTTCACGTATGCCGTACAGGTCCTTGATCCTTGCGCGTGTTTCTACTGGGATACGAACACCCCACTTGGGCACTGATTCCAGAAGGTACTCATACTCCAGTCGCTTCAGGGCTTCTCTGACCGAAATGATGGATGTGTCTGCAAGTTCAGCCAGCATGCGTTGAGAGAGGAATTCCCCTTTAGGTAGCGAACCGCCAAGGATCTCCCTAAGCAAGGCCTGGTAGGCTTTTTCTGAACTTGTTTTTAGATTGTTCGTACTGGTCATTGAAACTTCCTCATATAACGCAATTAACCCAATTTACTACTCTTGAATTCCATTTGATACGACATCTTAAGGAGTGTGCGCAGCATAGTTCCCTAAGAAGCAAAGGATCTATTGATTCTCTTGAAAAAGGAAAACTGCAACACACCTTATAACCGAAATCTTGTTTTCAAAATTGGTTATAATCACTCAAAACCAGTAAAACCAAGATTCACATACGTCTAGAGCCAAGAAGGCTTGAAACAGGTAAAGATTTTTCTATGTATCAATATAGGGCACGACGTTGAAATTTCAATAGAAATCCTAATATCTGCTCTACAAAAAAGAATTTTAGCATGAATTTCATTTTTTGTACACAAAAAATAACTGTTATAACAATAATAACTAATATGGTCGCCATAACGATTATTTATGATATATTAGTATCTGGATTTATTTCAAGGAGACAATGTAGGAAAGGTTTTATTGGAAAGATCCTGGCTCTATCATCATATTGGCCGGTTCTCTTGTTTTTGCAAATGGGCAAGCTGAGGGGAAAAAACAGACAATTATATTTTCTGGAGCTTTTAACACAGGCCAGCCACAAGTTCAGGCTCAGATGAAGTTCAAAGAACTGTTTGAAGAGCGTTCAAATGGCAGATATGAAGTTCGCACGATCACAGGAGCGGCGATGGGTGGCGCAAGGGAGCACTTTGAGGCTTTGCAGGAGGGAGCTATCCAGTTGGTAGTTTCAGGACCTGAGGGCACCTCAATGTTCAACCCGACCTATGATGTTGAGAACATTCCCTTCCTGTTTGAAGACTGGGACCACCTGTTCGCCTATCTCGATGGCGAGCCTGGAGATATCATTAACCAGAAGATTCTCGATACTCTTGGAGTCCGTAACCTTGGATACCAGATTAGGGGTGCGAGACAGCTGACAGCCGACAGGCCCATCTATTCCCGTGAGGATCTGAAAGGTTTGAGAATGCGTCTTTCTGAGACCGAGTCCTTGCTCCGCATTTGGGGGGAGGTAGGCGCTTCTCCGCTACCGGTGGCATTTAACGAACTGTACACTGCACTTCAGACCAAAATGGTGCGTGCACAGGAAAACCCTGTCGAAACAATCTACGGCATGAAGTTCTACGAAGTCCAGGATTACATGATGGAAACCAACCACCTGATGACGGTTTCCTACTTCCAGGCATCAGAGAAATGGTTCAAGACCCTTTCCAGCGAAGATCAGAAACTGGTACAGGAGTGCATGGACGAAGCTATCGCATATGGTAACGCAATTGCTCTGGAAGCCATCGACAAGCTCCAGAAGGAGATTGTCGCAAAGGGCTGGATGACTGTTATCCCCGAGTCGGAAATCGACATGGATAGCATTAGGAAACCGGCACTGGCCGAAGCGGAAAAAATGGTTGCGGAAGGCAAGTTTAACAAGCAGCTGTACGACATGGCTCTAGCCTTGAAGAAGAACTAAACGATTCAATTTTTGAAGATTTGAATGATGTTGGGGATACTCAAGAAGCATATGTGCTTGAGTATCCTCACTTTAGGACTAGCAGCTCGTAAAGGAGAAACTTGCATGGAGAATAAAGTATGAAATGGGATGATTACGCAGAGAAATCAATTATTGTTGTTTCAAATGTAATATTTACGCTAATGTTTTTAGTTGTGCTACTCCAAATTGTAGGACGCTATGTTATGAGAAATCCATTCATCTGGACCGAAGAGCTTGCGAGAAGTCTTTATGTTTGGTTGATTTTTATGGGTTCTTCGACGTTGCTGAAAAGCTATGAACATATATCAATAGACTTTCTTCCTCGTAAATTGAAAGGAAAGCAGGAAAAGGCTTTCAAGATTTTTATTGATGGTATCGGACTTGTCTTTTATGTGATCGTTTTCTTTGGCGGCATAAGGATGATGAAGAACACGCACAGTGTTACCTTGCCTTGCCTCCCAGTGATTCGAATGTCATATCTGTACCTTGCAGTAGTCTTGAGCTCCATCTTTTCCGGGGTGTTCCTATGTGGGAATATTGTTAAGAACCTTGTGGTATGCCTTGCAAAAGCGGAGGTGAACTAAATGTTAGCTATACTTATATTAGTCGGCGGTTTGCTGTTTTTCATGTTACTGGGTGTACCTGTAGTCTTTACTTTAGGTATCGTATCTGTGCTGTACATGCTGCTTGATAGCTCAATGATCTTTAACTTTGCGCTTATCGCCCAAGGAATGCTCAACGGTATCAATAACTTTACCTTATTGGCCGTGCCTTTCTTTATATTCGCAGCCAATGTTATGAACAAGGGTGGTATCACCACCAGAATTTTCGGATTCACAAACAAGCTGGTCGGTCACCTTCCAGGTGGATTGGGACAAGTCAACATCCTGGCAAGCATCGTGTTTGCAGGGATGAGCGGTTCGGCAAGTGCCGATGCTGCAGGCTTGGGGTCGATCGAAATCAAGGCGATGAAGGATGCAGGCTATGACGAGGAGTTCTCTGTTGCTGTAACAGCTGCTTCTTCCATCATCGGGCCTATCATTCCCCCTTCGATCCCTCTGGTCCTCTATGCGGTCTCCTCGGATACCTCTGTAGGTGCGTTGTTGTTGGCAGGAATCCTTCCAGGCCTTCTCTTGGGTGCGGTGATGATGATCTATGTCGCCATCCATGCACAAAGGAAAAATTACCCCAGAGAGGAAAGACAGTCTCTCAAGGCAATCGGCAAGAGCTTCATCTGGGCATTCTTCCCGCTGCTTACCCCTATGATTCTGATTTTTGGAATCCTGTTTGGTTGGTTTACCGCAACCGAAGCGGCAGTGGTCGCAGCCACATATGCATTGATAGTCTCGTTTGCTTATGGCGATATCACACTGAAGGATCTGCCGAATGTAATCCATGAGACAATGAAACTGACCGCTTCGGCAGTTATCATCGTCACTACAGCAAACCTCTATGGCTGGTTGATCTTACGGGCTGGTATCCCTCACTACGCAGCAGGACTGATCTCCGTGGTTACCTTGAATCCAATTCTTACGTTGTTTATCGTAGTCATCTTCCTGTTGATTATGGGAACAATTATGGATCCTATCCCGGCCATCCTGATTCTAACGCCAATTTTGGCCCCTCACGTGATGTCTGTCGGTGTTGATCCGGTTCACTTTGGTGTCATTATGATTCTCACCTTGATGGTGGGTCTGATCACGCCTCCTGTCGGTATGGTTCTCTATATCCTGCAGAAGGTGAGCCAGGTGCCATTTGAGAAGATAGTCAAGGCTGTAGTGCCTTTCTTTATTCCAATATTTGTAACAATAGTAATCCTGATCCTGTTCCCCCAGATAACATTGGCCATACCGAACATGTTGTACAAGGGATATTAATATCTGGAAAAGAGTTGCGGCCCAGTATGCTGGGAAATAAATTTTCGTTTGCGTAATGAAAAAATCACTATACATGAATCTTTCTAAAGGCAACAACGGTTGCTTTTAGAAAGGACAATGAAATTATCTGGAGGAAACTGATGATTAGGCCATGCCTTTTTAATGATGATTTAGCTCACACTTTCGACAAGTCTGTTGAAGTGGCAGAGAAGTTGGGAGTGGGTTTTTTAGAACTCAGGAATATCAATGGGATGCCTATCGGACAAGCAACATCGCAGGATATAAAGAACATAAAGGCGATTGCCGCCAATGGCCCCGTAAAGATTGCCAGCGTCGGTTCACTTGTTTTTGCGAAGGGTTGTACCATTGTCAATGACAGCATGTACAAGCAGCAGATGGAAATCCTTGAAAAGGTCCTTTCGTTTTGTCAGGAACTGGATGTGCGTAAGGTTAGGGTATTTGGATTTGACAAGGTCAAGGCAGATTTTAGAAATCATTCCCTAGAAGGGTATTTCGACCAGGTCATCGACAAGCTGACAGAGCCTGTGCGGATGGCTGAGAAAGCGGGTGTCGTCCTGATGTTCGAACCTGAATTTGAGACCTACCTCGGCACTGCAGAAGACTTGAGTAAAGTCGTGAAGACATTCAACAGTGACTACGTAAAGGTGTGTTGGGATGTCGGAAACGCATGGAATGCAGGGGATATGGCTTATCCTGATGGATATGAATTCATCAAGAACGATATCGCACATGTGCATATAAAAGACTTGAAGCTTAATGCTGAGAAGAACAGGGTATTGAGTGATCGGGTTGTAACCGGGACTGGAGACATTCCTTGGGGTCCCATCTTTTCTGCACTCCACAAGGACGGATATGACGGACATGCTTGTATCGAGTGTAACTTCATACCTTGGACAGCTGACCTCAGGCCATACTTGATGGACAGGGTCACCGCAGATGTGCAGGGTCTGAAAAAGATCTTGGATGATGTTGGCGTACCGTATTAGCCATCACCAGAGAGAGGTATGCATCTAAGGTGCATAGAGGAATATGGCAGACCCTGTAAAGAGGTCTGCCATGCCTTAACCTGTGAAGCCCACTAGCCGTAAGCCCTTTTCTGTTACTCAATATCTTCACATCAAATCCTCTGCAGGGGATGGTATGGAGAGGGCTTTCGGGTAGTGGGATTTTTTTCTGTTTTACCTGCTGGTATCTGATCTTCTCTTGTAAAGCACATAAAGGATGGGACGCTTGGCATTAGGAGTGGCTGCCCATTATTTGCACTGCATATCCCATTGCAAGGGAGAGTGCGGAGCGTTGTCAGCATTTTAGGGAAAAGGTATCGCCCGGCAATTGGCAAGTGAGTTGCCATAAAAAATGTACACCCTGAACCGACTGGCATAAGTGTACATCTTTTATTTCATCTAAAGGTAAAGAGTAAGGTCTGTTTCTTTACCGGCGATCGGAATCGAACCGATACGGATTATTCATCCATCAGATTTTGAGTCTGACGTGTCTACCAATTTCACCACGCCGGCATTAGCGGGTTCCATGCTAACAAATCCCCTAGGAAATAGC
>DUPO01000080.1 GCA_012838275.1 Spirochaetales bacterium | reverse complement strand
TACAGCTCCTCGATCTCTGCTTTTGGCATCAGGGCTGCGAGCAGGTAGGCAATGATGATTATGCCCGGGATATCGATAAGCAGCCTCGTGATGGCAAAGACAGGGCCAAGGGATGCAACCTCAAAGAGGAACATCGGTATCTTGGTTGTCGACCAGGCTCCCAGGAAAATAAGGATATTGGTGAACTTCACTCCCTTTTTCATGAATACCGCAGCCACTGGGAATGCGCCGTAGAGAGGGCCGGCCGCGGCAGATCCTATGAACAGCGCAAGCAATATCCCCTTGAGGCCGGACTTTTCCCCCATGAATTTGACCATCGTATCCTTGGGTACCCAGACATCCAGGAGCCCTAGCAGTATGAAGATGGGCGGAATGACCAGCACCATCTCACGAATCTGGTAGATGGTGGTCTGAAGCACCTTTTCCCCTACATCCCAATTGAAGGCCCCATACAGGATGAGGAAGGCGAGGACTATGAGAAATGCCTTGTAGCGTGCCAGGAATGCTTTCATATCAGGACCTCCATAACAAACCCAATGACAGAAGCCACGACAAATGAGAAGAAGAATGCAAGTACGTTCCTCATGATCGCAAGACGTTTTCCAAAATACCTCATCTCAACAGGGAGCGTCACAATGCCAACCATCATCAACGAGGAGATGAAGGCAGCTATCTGCATATAACCAGCTCCTCCCTGCAGCAGCAGTGCCGCCGTAGGGAAAGCCACAAAGCCGGGTATCAGGGTGACGGATCCAACAAGGGAGGCCAGCAGCACACCCAGCCAACCGGATTCCGCTCCTATGATTCGCAAGATCATGTCATGGTCCAGGAGGGAGAGCAACAAACTTACCATAAGTATGACAACAAGAAACTGCGGGAGGATATTTTCAAATGCTTTCCAAGCCTTCTTGAGGGCTTTCATGCTCTTCCCCCTGTCTTTCTGAAAGGAGAGAGCCAGCAGGATTGCGGTTCCTCCATAGAGTACGATGTTCATCTGATATGATCCTCACCAGTATTATATGATGCCTATGTATACCGCAAATGATTGTTAATGACAACTAGTTTGCTAGGGTTTTCATCCGTACTTGAAATCTTGGTTACTGTGAATGGATGCTTGCCTACCCTTTGGTATTCTGGAAACAGGACAGCCCGATATATATACCATTTGAATTTATATAGGTAATAATTGAATCTTTATATACAGAAAGTGATATTACCTTGCGCTTTGAGGTTTGGTAGGCTACCATTTAAGCGGAATCATTCCTGAAATAAAAACGGAGGTAGTATATGGCAAACGTTCAATCGATTTTGGATGAGAAAGGAAGCAAGGTATTTACCATTGGTTCTGAAGATTCTCTCTCCCATGCCCTATTGAAGTTGACCGAACATAAGATAGGTGCATTGTTGGTGGTTGACGAGGGGGATAACATCAAGGGTATCCTTTCCGAGCGTGATATTATCCGCCATTTCTCACGCAAGCTCGAGCATCTGAATACCGCATCCATCCCAGTGAGGGAGGTCATGACCACAGCAGTCACGCATGTAAACCCTTCGCAGAGCCTGGATGACTGCCTTCAGCTGATGACTGCCGGACACTTCAGGCACCTGCCTGTAGTCGATGGGGCAAAGCTTGTCGGTATGATCTCAATCGGAGATGTGGTGAAGCTATCCCTGACAGAGCGTGACTTCCAGATTGGTGAGCTTGAGCAGTACATTACCAGTCCCTACTGATCGCTGTTTTCCCGGATGAAAACCAGCCTGCATGCAGCCCACATAGCTCCTTTAGATCCCGGTAGCCTTTTGGGTTTATTGTTTGTACATTTCAAGTAGGAGAATATAATGGACCAAGAAAAAAAGATACAGTTGAAAGAGATCATTGAGAAGCTTCATAAGGGAGCTTCCCCGGAATCCGTGAAAGAGGAGTTCCTGCGTGAGTTCGGCAGCGTCAGCGCTGAGGACCTGGCGGCTGCAGAGAAGCAGCTCATGGAAGAGGGCATGGAACTTGAACAGGTGCAGAATCTCTGTGATGTGCATGCTTTCGTTTTTGAGGATAATCTGCAGGCTGTTGGGAAAAGCAAGCAAGTGGACTCCATTCCCGGTCATCCCGCCTTTGTGTTCAAGGGTGAGAATGCCGGTTTGAAGGCATTCCTTAGCAAGGAGTTTGAGCCTGCACTAACAGCCTTTGCCAAGGACAGTTCAAAGGCCAACAACACTTCTCTCTTGCAGGCAGTCAAGAGCCTGTCCAAGTTGCACGTGCACTACCAGAGAAAGGAGAACCTTCTTTTCCCCTATCTGGAGAGAGCGGGAATAACCGCTCCCCCTAAAGTGATGTGGGGTGTGGATGATGAGATTCGTGACCTTTGGAAAGAGGTCATCGCTGACCTTCCCTCCAAGGGAGAGGCTTTGCTGCCTGTAGTGGAGAAGCTTCTGGAACAGGTTAAGAGCATGATCACCAAAGAGGACAACATCCTCATGCCGATGTTGCTTGAAAACCTTGATGCCGATGATTGGCTGACCGTCGCACGCGATAGCGCCGATATCGGCTACTGCTTCAACGGCGGTGTGGAAGGGGCTTCCCCCAGTGATGCGCTTACCTGGTATCGTTGGAACTCCAGCTTGAGCGCAAAGGGTGATACCCTTGAACAGTCAGGCGACAAGGTGCGTCTCCCCAGCGGAGCTTTCACCCTTGAGGAACTGACAAGCATGCTCAATACCATGCCCGGTGACATTACCTTTGTCGGCAAGGATGATAAGGTCCGTTATTTTTCAGAGGGAAAGGAGAGGGTCTTCCCAAGGACACGCAGCATCATCGGCAGGGATGTGGCACACTGCCACCCACCGAAGAGCTTGCATGTGGTAGAGAAGTTGGTTGATGACTTTAAGGCGGGGGTGAAGGATGAAGAGTCCTTCTGGCTGCAGAGAGGGGATCAGTTTATCCTGATCCGCTACTATGCCGTCCGATCCGGTAGCGGGGAATATCTTGGAGTCATGGAAGTGACAGAAGAGATATCAGCCTTGAGAAGCCTCGAAGGCAACAAGTTGCTTGCAGACTGAATGTAACAGCCTGGGAGGGGATCATCCCCTCTCAGGCTTGTTTTCTTTCTTCAGGGAGTCTATCACCGCCAGGTAGGCGTATATCTGCCCCTGGATCTCCGAGTTCTTCAACTCGCCTCGTCCTCCCCAGTCCTGACCTTCATAAATGGTCAGGTGGTGAAGCTCACCTTCCAAATCACCGAGCTTCAAGTTGGTTAGGTTGGCCCGATTTTCAAGAAATTGCAGTGTATTGTTATAGCCGTCATGGAACGCACGCTCTTCAGAGGTGAGTTCTTCCGATGTGTCCTTATCTTGCATGAGTAATAATTCCTATCCTGACCGTACGGCAAGTTTTTCAAAAAGCTCTGTCAGTTGCGTCGCTATATTTTGGTTTCCAAGGGTTTTGATATCCCTCAGGGCCCTATCCTTATAGGATTGTGCAATAGAATCGGCTTTTTGTACACCACCTAAGGATCGTACCAGTGCGACAGCCTTCGTAACGGAAGCCTTGGATAGCGGCTTGGTCAAGAGGTGGGTGAGTTTTCTCTCCTCTTGGGGCATAGCCATCTCAGACTCGAGTGCGAGCAACAGGGGAAGGGTAGGTATCCCTTCTTTCAGGTCCTTGCCCGTTTGCTTGCCGAGTTGCTCTTTTTTTCCGACATAGTCGAGGATGTCATCCTGTATCTGGAAAGCCATGCCCATGGTATATCCAATGCGGTGACAGACCATCCTCTCGAGGTCCGACAGCTTCCCTACCGAAGCCCCTGCGTAACAGCTGAGGGCGAACAGGGATGCGGTCTTCCCTCCGATTCTACGGAAATACGTAGGCTTTGATATGAAGAAGTTGCCCTGAGCGGCATCCTGTTCCAGTTCGCTCTCGCACAACCTTGCCAATGCGTTGGAGACGACACGGGCATTCATCGTTTCCCCACGGTCTTCTTCAGAGACGAGCGCAAGGGCTTTGGCCAGCAGGTAATCTCCTGCCAGCACAGCCTGCTTTGCTCCTCTCTGGGCAAAAAGGGTGGGCACGCCACGACGGGTTTTCGCAGAGTCGATGATGTCGTCATGGGCTAGCGAAGCGAGATGGATCATCTCCAGGACACTGGCCACATTGACCGCCTGGTCCCGGTCCGACTCCTCTCCCAGTTGTGAGCAGAGAAGAACGAGAGCCGGACGTAACATCTTGCCCCCCGATTGGACATGGGATTGTAGAATCGAACGGATAAAATCGTGGGAACTCTCCACTGTTTTTTCAATGTTTGCCTGCACGCTTTGTAGTTCCCGTTTCAATTCAGGTCTGTAGAAATCCTGCATCCTATCAGTCCTGGGTTCTGGCTAGCTTGCGCTTCATCTGCTTCTTGGTAAATTCAGGTTCTCCCATGAAGAGGTAGGTTTTCTTTGCAATCGGAGTCTTGTTCCAGAGTTTCTTCAGGTAGGGCATTACCCAGTAGTCAAGTCCGAATGCACGTCCTGCTCCTCCGAGCATCACAATGGAGACAGCCATGTACCAGAATATCTCCTTGCCAGCCAGGGCTCCTATGAGGAACATGGTTGAAAGGCCTATCGAGACCACTGCGGCGGGGAATGTGAACAGGCCAGCTATGAAACAGAGCCCGATTCCCACCTCGGCAAGTACGATGAGCACTTGGAAGAGATAGGGTGCCTGAGCGACAAAGACTTCGTTTATCCAGGTGTAGAGGGCCAGGGGTTCTGCAAGGACAGGAGGTGCAAACTGTTGTACCGTCTCTGCAACTGCAGCTGTTGTTTCCACCACTGCCTCACCCCAGGCTTCTGAAGCCGCTCCCACGGCATCAGCCGCTCCCCAGTAGACCTTAGAGCCGGTCTTGTCAGAGAGCCAGCCTCCGGCGATCTTTCCGGATCCTTCTATGAGCCACATGACACCGAGGAATATCCTGAGGAACGCCGTCCAATAGGAGGGGACGCGATAGGAGGCCATCCCTCCGATGAGGGACCTTTTGTTTTTGATCTCGAGGATCTCATGTTTGAAGTAGGTCCAGGCGCCATTTACCCCACATACTCCAAATTGGTAGTACATGTTGACCATGTGTTTTACAGCTTGGGCAAAGAATCCTGAAAGGGAGATGCCTCCGGTATGGGAGACAGCATACCTGCCTCCGATGGAGACCATGTAGCCATGGAAATTGGATTTGAAGGGTTTGGGCGGCTTGGCCTTCTTCCCTAGGGAACTCTTGATGGTGTAGATAATGCCGTCGGTAGCGGTCTTGGCACTCTGCTCCGCAGCTTCTACAATCTGGGGGACAGGGCGGTTGTTCTCCTGGAAATACATGCTGTCGCCTACGACGTAGACATTGTCATGGTCAGGGGACTGCATGTATTCGTTGACGAGCTTACGTCCCATCTTGCCATCGGTAATGGAGAGGCTCTCTCCAAATTCAGTTCCACGCACACCACAAGTCCAGATGAGGGTGTTGGTCTTGATAACCTCTCCACCTCGGATATGCACTTCATCGGGGGTGACTTCGGTGATGAGGGAGTTGAGCATGATCTCCACGCCCTTTTTGCGCATGTACCGCTCTGCCTTCTGACGGGGACCTTCAGGGAGCATGTTGAGAATCTGCCCGAGTGCCTCACAGTTGATGATACGGACATCGCTGTCGTCCATCTTGTTTTTCGCACAAAGGATTGGAAGCCACTCCACAAGCTCGCCGACAAGCTCCACTCCTGTGAAGCCACCTCCTGCAACGACAAAGGTGAGCATCTGCCTGCGCTTTTCGTCATCTGCCTCTCTGGCCGCTTCCTTGACCATCGTTTCGATGTGGTAGCGGATAGCGAGGGCATTCTCGAGACTCCAAAGGTAAAATCCATGCTCCTTGACTCCCGGTATCTTGAAGTCGGCGGGTTCGCCGCCGGTACCCAAGATCAGCTGGTCGTAAGGGTATGAGCCCCTGTCGCCGGTAAGCACCTGCTTGGTGAAGTCGATGTCCCGGATCTCATCCTGGATGACATGTACCATTTTGCCGGAGAAAATTCTATCGAAGGAGATTTTTACAGAATTTTGCTTTACCCTATTTCCTGCAACTTCATGGAGTTCGGTCATGAGGATATGGTGTCTGTTGCGGTCGATCAGGGTGATTTCCACCTGATCTTGCATTTTTCTGAATGCTTTGTGCAGATTTTTAGCAGCATGTACTCCTGCATACCCTCCGCCAAGGATTACGATACGTTTCTTTTCCATTTTCTTGTCCCTTTGAGCTTCGTCCCAAGAAATTTACCCCTCATTCCTTTTCGAATGAGATTTGAGTACAGACTTATTGTGAAACCAAGCCTTATACTAGCATATGATATTGTGATAAAGCAATTGTTGCCATAATTATCGAATAGATACTCTCACATTTTTTAAGTTTTGTAACCCTTCAAGCTCAAGATTATAGGACTATTATGCAGATTTGCCGGAAATTATTACAAATAGCCTGGTAATCGTAGCGTTGATAGTTTTTGTGTCCTAAAAAATGAGCATTTTAATGTTTTTATTAGTAAGGAATTAAAAAAGTTTTCAAAAAAAGGCAAAATAAATGGATATCTTTCTAGTGAAATATTGATACTCATTGTCAAATTTGTATATGATTGTATATTAATGACTAGTGAAACACTTGCTTTCAAGGAGAGGTATTATATGAAAAGAACTATGAAATTGGCTGTTTTAGCCACATTTTTGCTTGTTGCCCTTGTGGTTGTAGGGTGTGCAAAAGAAGAGCCCAAAGCTGCTGCTGCAGTAGCGACCCCTCAGCCCATGGCGACAGTCGAAGCTTCCACTTCAGGCTTTAAGGATGGCATCTACTTTGCCATGGGTGATGAATTCGCATCTTCCGGATGGAAAGAAACGGTTACCCTTACAGTTTCCGGAGGGAAAATCACCAAAGCAGACTGGAACGGTGTGAACATTGCCGGTGGTGCCGACAAAAAGGCATACGACAAGGCTGGAAAGTACAACATGGTGAAGTTTGGCAAGGCCCAGGCTGACTGGGCGGTTCAGGCTGAAAGAGCTGAAAAGCACCTGATTGCCACACAGGACCCGACTGCCATCACCTATAAGGATGCTGAAGGGCATACCGATGATATTGCAGGTGTCTCTGTCCATGTCGATAGTTTTTTCAAACTCGCTGAAAAAGCTCTGGCAGCCGGTCCGGTAGGTCGGGGCTCTTATGCCGATGGCGCATATTTTGCCATAGATGAGCAGTTTGCCTCTTCCGGCTGGAAGGAGTATGTCTCCCTTACCGTGGTGAACGGAAGAATAGCTGCTATAAACTGGAGTGGGGTGAACCGCACAGGGGATGACAAGAAGGCATTTGATGCAGCTGGAAACTACAATATGGTGAAGTTCGGCAAGGCTCAGGACGAATGGTCGGTTCAGGCCACACGCACTGAGAATCATCTGATCGAAACACAAGACCTGAAAGCCATCACCTATTCGGATAACGAGGGTCACACTGATGATATCGCCGGTGTGTCCATCCATGTGAACGGCATGTACGCCCTTGTAGAGAAAGCCCTGGCGGCTGGAGTCCGGGAACTCGGCCCTTATGCCGACGGCACCTACTATGCAAGCCAGGATGACTTTGCCTCCAATGGCTGGAAGAGCTTCGTGTCCTTGTATGTCCATAACGGAAATATCGTACAAGCCTACTACAGTGGGGTGAATGCTGCAGGGGAAGACAAGCAGGTCTTCGCCTCCGAAGGCAAATACGGCATGATCAAGGCAAGTAAGGTCGGCAAGGAGTGGCATGAGCAGGCACAGGCGACAGAGGCCTACCTCATTGAAACCCAGGATCCCAAGAAGATCCGTTTCACCAAGACTGACGGCATCACAGACGACATTGCTGGAGTATCCATGAATGTCGGTGATTTCTTCTCTCTTGCAACAAAGGCCCTCGCTGCAGGACCAAAGAAATAAGCTTCCGATCTGAAATAAGAATCGAATTGGCAGGCCTTGTGACGGATACCGTTACAAGGCCTGTTCCTTCTCAGGGCCAATGGGCAAGCTTTGGCATCCCTGCG
The DNA here is from genome assembly GCA_012838275.1 of Spirochaetales bacterium. Lineage (GTDB taxonomy): Bacteria > Spirochaetota > Spirochaetia > Sphaerochaetales > Sphaerochaetaceae > Sphaerochaeta. The sequence goes on along the minus strand of DUPO01000080.1, from coordinate 3,768 downwards.
ATCCGAGCTGGAGTCCCTTTCGATCGAAGCACTTTAAAAGCAGCAGGAAATGCCTTGCTGGTGACCTTATGGATCCGATTGGAATGAAGGGCATGGCCCAATGAGTTTGAACCATGCCCTTCGGCCTTTTCAGTGTTGGTTATTTTTCACGTTCTCAAGGCTAGAAAGATATTTTTCCAACCATCCCCAGTATGACCTTGTTGTTGACAGCCGTTACAACCGGAGTTACAAATATATCTGCCTTTGCACTTAAGGCTGAATGCAGCCTGTCGTTGTATTTCTTGGAATACGTGAAGGGCCTTATGCTTTCATATATTTTCCCCCCAAGCATGGTGGCTATTCCTATTGTCATGAGGGTAGCACCGGTTCCTTTAAAGTTTTCATTGGTGGCTATGGGCTCAAGCAGAGCACCAGCGACCCCGGTCATATAGATACCCAAACCTACAGCTTCTGTGATCAGGGCCGTCAGGCCACCTCTTATATCCCCTTGTATGAAAGAACCGATGCCCGCACCGACAACTAGGTTGACAACAAATGGGAGTGTGGGTGATTTCTCATGCATGGAGAGGAGAGACAGTTTTTCAAAGTCTGTGAGCCGCTTCGACTCCGTACGTATTTCTGTATAATTGCCTGAGAAATCTGATTTTATCATCAGGGAGACAGAAGAGACAGGGGAGTCCGAAGCGGCCAGGACAGGTATCGAGATAAGGAAAACACTAAGAAGAATTATTGGTATTTTTTTCATACATCCCTCCAGGGTATTTTTAAACGGCAACATCTGGTGTGTGCCGTTGGAGTTCTAGAACAGCATTGTTTGTTGTGACTGTTACCTTAAAGGTAAATCATACCAATATAGTAGGATAAGGTATAGGGCTAAAAGGTCCCTCAGAGTCAAATAAAAGCTTTAGGACATGGTCACTTCCGGTACTATGGGAGAAACAGGCATGACAAATCACCCATTCCATCCATTGTTTGTGGTGGGAAAGGGGGTGAATCACATTTTTTGCGGAACTGGGCAGAGATAAAAACAGCCAGTAGATGGTAAATCCACTGGCTGGCAATGCTGAATACTATGGGTATCTGTACCCTTTAGGCTTTCAGGTCGAAATCTTGCAGGTTTCTCAACCGATGGGAAGGAGCTCGACAATTTCAAGGTAGAGGCTAGGGTTTTTTTCGTTGGCTTCCTTGTTCATCCGGGCGTTTTCCTTGTCGCCGACATATCTGGCAACCACACGGCACCCTCTGTTCCTGTCGCCCTTTTCAACAGCAGTCGGGTTGTACTCGTAGAACATGACCACGGTCAGCTCACGCTCTGTCATGTTTTCCTTTGTCCTGTTGTCTGCAAGGCCAAGCTTCAGGTATTTTCCGTCGGAGGTTATGCCGGGTATGGCAACTGCAAGGTTCGGAGAGCCATCGGAATTTGTTGTTGCGATTCCGACAGTTGTCTTGTACGGATAGGAGCTCAGGGCCGCCTGCAACTCAGGCAGGTCATAGGATCCTGAAGGGTAGTACAGCTGTCCTGATGCTGCAGTGATAGTGTCTACGGAAGGCTTGGCAGCCTCAGTAGCGACAGCGGCAGTTTGTTTCGGGGTACACCCTACAGTTACAAACATTACGACTAGAACCAGTAACAATACCATTGTTCGTTTCATTTCAATCCTCTTTTTTCTCTGATCTGTTTTGTAGATTAATCACCTAGTGCAATCAATAACATGGCATAATTGGATAGTGTTGGCAACATGGGCATTTGCTCTTCTTCCTTGAGGTTGGCTCCGGTCTGGCACCTGAAAAGCGGTCTTTCTCTATTTCTTTGGCCTTCATACCTGGTATGCCAATGCCAATAAGGTTGCCTCATTCTGGTTTCAGGGCAACGAGGCAAATGCTTTAGTAGGGGGCATCAAGACCGAAATGCTCATAAAGCGTTCTCTGCTCATCCGTCAGCTTTCCCACACGAGGCGAATGCCCCAAGTTCTGGAACTGTTCGATCATATCAAGGGTGTCCAACAGTTCGCTCCTCGTATAGGTCCTGTAGAGGTCTTTCTCTTTCATCGTATTATCGATGGCTGAGACAAATAGGTGGGCTATGAACTGCACAAACAGCTTTCCTTCCAGGTTTTGTTCGTATGAGGCCGCGGTGCCTCTCATATTCAGCCTCTCCTTGAGATTGCTGAATGCATTTTCAATTACCGATCTGCCTCGATAGACTTCCAGGGCTTCGATCGGCTCCTTGATGTCGTTTGATAACAGGGAGAAGTATCCGAAGTTTTTTTGCTCCGCATCAATGGCATCCTGGTTCAAGGTGAATGATATTCTTCTTGCTGAGGATTGCTTCACATGAAAGTACTTTTCGTACAGGTCTTTATGGGAAGATACCCTCTTGTTTGCATAGAGTTCCTCTTCAAGGAGGTCCAGCCGCTTGTAGAAGGCGACCTTATCTTCGATGGCCAGCTGCTCGCTGTAGTAGAGGTGCACGTATATTCGTTTCTCGGTTTTGACGATCTCTCCGGTACGTTTCTTAACCCTTTCATGAGGCCAGGCACTCATTATGGAGTAGCACCCCAACTGATGGGATGGGTGATAGTGGGATCGCTTCTTTATTGTCTCCCTTACAGGAGCCAGATGCTGCTGTATGAAATCCAGGGAGATCCTTGTTCCCATAAGGAACTTGTAGTGGTTCGAATATAAGGCGTTGATATTCTCTTCGCTGAAAAAATCGCGATCCAAAACAAATTTTATCTTTCCGGTTATCAGGGCGTTAATGTCTTTGAGTATCTTCTTGAGGGTAAAGAGGTCTGAGATATTGTTCGGGAGCTTCTTATAATATACGGGCATCCGAGACTCTTCACCGCATACGAGGGTGAGATTGATCTGGGCCAGCATGTCCTGGCCCTTGGCTCCCCTGTACTTGCTCTGCTTGAAGGTCTCGACATAGGAGGAAGCGGATGAGATGTCAAACGAGAGATACTCCCGATCGCTCCTCCTCGCTGTCTGCAAAAGGGAAAATTGTTGCTTCAAATCCTCAGTTACTGACTGGAACAACGTGCTGCACTGCTGAGGTTGGAGATCTTCATTGTACGGAAGCACATGGGTTGCGGCCCACTTGGGGAATCGGCTGATGGTATTGTTCTCCTCCAGGACAAGAAAGAAGGCTAGGGATAGTATTTGCTTGTAGGTGTCCGGAAAGCATCTTTGAAGATCTTCCGTAATCCCATAGTGATCCCCGATCCTCTCAAGCAGGTAGGTTGCACCGTAAAACTTCCTGGCTGATTCTGTGGGTGCTTGCAAATTGGGTATCTCTTGTCTGAGCTGCTCCAATTCCTGTTGCAACTTATACTGTTTGTTAGGGACAAACTCGTTGTCGACAAGCTTGCCGATGCACACCCGGGTATTCCTGGATTGTTGTTTTTCCTTATCCCAGTATGCGGTTGATTCATATACATAGGTGGTGTTGTTTTTTTTATTTCTTACATATACCAAAGACACAAAAATTACTCCTCATTGGTATAGTTATACCTTGGTTTGCCTGTTTTAATCAAGATAGTAAGGGATTTTAGTGAATATATCGTTATATAATTAAAAACCTAGGTATAATTATTTGAGAAATAGATTCATACAATATATACATATATTTCTTATAAAATATTTACATTTTAGTTTTTATTTTAAGCAATTCTTTTATTTATAATAAATTAAAATGCAATACAAACTTAAAACAGATAGAAAAACCTATTGTTACTGTATAGTGTAGTTCATTTATATGACAAAGTT
>DUPO01000079.1 GCA_012838275.1 Spirochaetales bacterium | reverse complement strand
TGAGCGGCAGGGATGTATCAAGCGGGCTTCCAAGAAAGATTACCGTCTATGAAAATGAGATCCGTGATGTGCTTACTGTTCCTTTTGAGTCAATTGCAAATTTGGTGCTGAAAGTGCTTCAGAAGACTCCCGCGGAACTCTCTGCTGACATCATTGTGAAAGGCATCCTGATCAGCGGCGGAGGAGCCCTCATTGATGGTATCGATGAGTTTTTCCATAAACGCATCGGCATGGATTTCACCGTCTCCAAACGCCCTCTGACTGCTGTGGTTGAAGGCACAAAACTCTTATTGAAAAACCACGGCAGCTACTTTGTAAAACCTCTCGATTGAGTCTGGAGTCATAGACCGGTCCCGATGGACTGATGCATCCTGCGATTCCTATACATTTAGAGCGGCAGGCTTCATCAGTCCTTTGTACCAAGAGGGCTCGTACCTGAAAGAGATGATATGTACCCGTGAGAAAGATAAGTAAGGCATGGGAAGAAAAAATGCTTTATATTTGCTTCAATTTTATTCTTCCCGTCCTTTTCCCGAGCTTGGATTCGATCCTGAGATTGTACCTTGGACGCTTGAGATGCTTATCTTTCCCACTTTTTTATTTTCTCTTACCTTTGATGATTCCGTACTGCCCTGATCAGAATTAAAAGCATCAAGCATAGATTATCTTTCTCCAATTGTAGGATAGGAAAAATTTGTCTATACTGATGGATATGCAAACACTTTTGGAATCAGAATATCTATGGCCACTACTGGTAATTGTCATCGGGACATTAGCATTGCTTTTCGTAAATATCTTCCTGAAGCGACGGATCAGTACTCTGGAGGGAAAGAAACAGCAAGGGGTAAGAATGCCCCGCTTGAATTTCCTCAGGTTCTTCCAACGCATAGCAGTGCCGCTGGCTTTCCTAGGATTGCTTACCATAGCCACCGAGATGATCTCATTCAATGAAAAAATCCAGAATATTGTAAAGACCGGACTCTCGATAGTCATGACCATCATCATCATCCGTTCACTCAACAAATCCCTGGAATTGGCATTCTCACGCTACTTTGAACATGAATGGACCGATGACACCCGAGAGAAAAACCTCAGGCCACTTTTATCCCTGTTCAAATTCATTCTCTGGACCCTGGGCATAATCTTCCTTCTCGCAAACCTCGGCCTGGATGTCTCCACAGCCATTGCAGGGCTTGGGGTTGGGGGTATCGCCGTTGCCATTGCCGCCCAAGGTATTCTTGGAGACCTGTTCAGCTACCTCGTCATATTTTTCGACAAGCCGTTTGAGTTGGGAGATTTCATCGTCTTCGGAGACAAGTCAGGCGTTGTCGAACGTATCGGGATCAAATCAATCCGCATCAGGGTGCTGTCCGGAGAGCTTCTCATCATCGCAAACTCCGACTTGAACGCAGCCAGAGTCCATAACTACAAGCAGATGCTACAACGAAGGGTGTTGTTTACTGTAAGGATTGCCTATGAGACCCCCGCAGACAAGGTTGAAAAAATCCCTACCATCATCAAGGATGTCATCGGTTCGGTAGAAACTATCGAAGGTGTCATTTTTGACCGCTCCCATTTCAATGCCTTTGGGGAATACTCTCTCAATTTTGAGACGGTCTACTACGTCCCAACCAATAACTACAGAATCTTCATGGATACCCAACAGGAGATCTACAACAAGATATTCAGGACCTTCAAGGAAGAGGGGATCAAGTTTGCCTACCCCACACAGCTGCTCTATACGATGGATGGAACAACCAGCCCGATCACAACAGGTGTGCTCCCTGGCCCAACTACGAAATAGCCCCCCATCCCTGCTTCTAGCATGGGCTTCTTGTCAAGCATATCCTCAAAGAGACCTCCCTGCAGATTGAAAGGCCCTAATATCAGACTCACCCAATCCTCTTGGCAGGCATGGTGAATCTCCAGTCTCATAAAAGGACCTATGGGTCCCCAAAAAAAGACCTGTACTCCCATGCGCCCTGCCCTTCTCACGTTTATACCGAAAGCTGACAGCAAGGCCTCCACGCACCCTCTAGCCAGCTTACAGTTGAAATATGTGAAGATAGTGATAGTGGACGACCAGAGACTTCAAGAAACGGGTTGCTTGGTAGAAAATTACTTTCGTAAACTTTTTACTTGTAGTTGCACGTCCCATTCTGTACAATCTACAAAACCAGACTGAATTTGGAATTAGAGAGAATTCTAGAAAAGGTGAGATCGGCCAAACCAGAGAACCGCCTTTTCCCATGAAGATCCGCGAAAGGATGATTTTCCCAAGAAAACAAGTTTTAAAGCAGAGGCAGGTCTGTGGTTTTAACCCTGAAGACATGTACATTCTCACCCTTCGTTATTGATATTGACTCCCCTGGCCTTACCAAATAACACAGAGTGATACATATGATATGTACTGTCTGATAGTAAAGGAGTGTTTCTTATGAATGACCTAATGGTCAACCTCTTCCGAGGTAGCGTCTCGTCTGTCATGAATGTAATACTCCTGTTCACTCTGGCACGTTCCAGGTTTGACCGTAAAATAAACATCATGGTGGCTGCCTTTGTCTTTGCCCTCAACATACTCAGCACCATCTGGTTTTACTTGTATGGGGATCTTACCGGACTTTCCCGGTTCAATCTTGTAATCTTTCTTATTGTCGGACTGGCCCTCAAGCCCCTGACAAAGTTAAATTTCATGCAGTGGTGCTTCACTTTCCTCACGATCATCAATATTTCAATGATGATTATTGTTTCCAGTTATCATCTGAGCAGATTATTGCCAATGCCCCAGTATTCCAACACCATCCTTAGGTTTATACTGTACGTAATAGTCATATACATCTCTCAACGGCACCTACTCCCCCTGTATCGGTCCATTGTCAAGAACTGGCAGATATTCTCAGCTCTGGTAATCTGTATCTTTCTCAATCTAGGCTATTTCTTTTATGCCACGGATGATATCCAGAACACCCTTACGATAAACAAATGGCCCTTACTATTGTTGGTAGCGCTATCTTTGGTTGCATACGGGACAGTTTTCTATTCCATGAAAAGATTTATAGCAATTACCGAACTGGAATGCGAAAACTTGAAGATCCAGGATGAATCGGGACGGCTTTACAAAGAAACCATGAAACTGGAGAAGTATGCAAATTATGATACATTGACCGGGCTACCCAACAGGAGATTCTTTTTCGAGAGACTGAAAAAAATGGTTGAGGAGAGTGAAAGAATCTCCTGTCAGTCGGCAATCCTTTACATAGACCTGGACGCATTCAAGGATGTGAATGATACCTACGGTCATGAAGTTGGGGATAGTGTCCTCATTACAGTGGGAAACACTTTGTTGAAGTGCATCCAGAAAACAGATTTTGCAGCACGGCTGGGAGGCGATGAGTTTGCAGTACTTATTCATGATATCGAGGATGTGCCGGCTGTCGAGCATCTGGCAAAGAAGATTCACAAGGCGTTACAGGAAAACATGTCCATTGATACAGTCGAGTGTAAAATCAATTCTTCCATCGGCATTGCTGTCTATCCCGAAGACGGCAAGGATAGCGAAACACTGATGAGGCACGCCGATTCAGCAATGTATGCGATCAAGAAGGATGGAAAAGGAGGCGTGAAAAAATTTAACGGCCTTCAGGACTAAGCCGTACAGAATCGTTTTCCAATCGTCGCTTTTCAGTCATCACGCTCTTTGCAAGAAACAAATTGTTTTACAAAATGGTATGATGAGCATACCAATCCGAACGCTCTATTGCCCGACAGCTTAAATTCAGAGCTTTCATTCTAAACATCTTAACGAGAGAACTGTATCCTGAGAGAGATGACCCGTCCTATCCAAAACCTTTGCTTACAACATCCCTTCTGTAAAAGAAAAAGAATATCTTTTCACTTCTATGATTGAGAACCGCCTTCTTATTTGGTAGGATAGAGGCGCGGAGGACTTGATGAACAATTTGAATATGGCAGTCATCTCATTGGGCGGATCGATCATTGCACCGGATAAGGTGGATGTAACCTTTCTCAAGGAATTGAACAAGAACTTGAGAGAATATCTTAAAAAGGATAAAAGCAGAAAACTCATCCTGGTTTGTGGCGGCGGAGCCCCTGCACGGATCTACCAACAAGCCCTCAGGGAGATCATAGCTGATGCCCCCAGCGAAGAGCAGGACTGGCTTGGCATCAGAGCCACCCACATCAACGCACAACTGCTCAAGGCCATGTTCAGCGACCTCTGTACCGATAACATCATCACCGACCCTACAGGGCACATTAACTTCAAAGGCCAGGTTCTGGTGGCAGCTGGTTGGAAACCGGGTTTCTCCACTGACAATGATGCAGTCATCCTCGCAGAACGCTTCCTTGGCAAGACAATCATCAACCTCTCAAACATAGCCAAGGTCTACACGGATGATCCCAAGAAAAATCCAGATGCAAAACCTCTTGATACCATCAGCTGGGATGAGTTTAAGGTTTTGGTAGGAAGCACATGGGTTCCAGGAAAAAACACACCTTTCGATCCCGTTGCCAGCAAGCGCGCTTCCAAGCTAGGGATGCAAGTCATATGTGCTGATGGAAGAAACATAGAGAACACCATGGCCATTCTCAACAAGAAAGAGTTTGTAGGGACTGTCATCGGATAAGTATTGCGAATCACAGCTTTAGCAGAAAGCAGATTTCAGCTCACCAGCAAAAGAGACCCTTCGAGAAGAAGAAAGGTCTCTTTTTGTCTTGTATCTTCCTAATGGGTCTTTCAGCCAGGAAGAGGTAGCGGCCAACAGCAGGACCAACTTCCCGACCAGATCCGCCGTATCATGAAATTGCGGCGGGGAAACTGCTAATCTTTTTCCACAAGTTCTGCAGCAGGTCAAAATAGCTGGGCTTAATGTCGGCCGGCTTCACGTTTTCCGAATAATACGCTCTTAGCCTATCCTTCTGCGCTTTTGTCAGATCACACAAAAACTTCATCACAGGCCTGTTGCCTTTTTTATCAATCGACCTCTTGCCTTGCCCTAGGGTCTCATCCAGTCCCAATTGCAAAAAACTGTCGTACAGATAGTCCTCAACCGTTTGGTCATTTCCACCCCCCAGATCCTCTATTGTGTACCAGTTTTCAGACTGATATCCTTTTTCCCGCTGATATGAGTTGCGAGCACTGGTTGCAGAGGTATCGGAAGATGAGAAGATGAAAATATTTTTCCTGGCAAGCTGGATAATAGGGGTAATCTGCCTGAAGCTAGAGGTATCACAAACATAGGCCGTTCCGACATCCTTGAAGTTTTTGTACAATCCTACATTTTTATTGTTTTTTTTAGAAATTGCTGTCTGGAAAATACAATGGTCGGACCATCCTTCGAACAAGAGATTGTTAGGTCTGAGCTGCTCAAAAATTGAGGTACCGACAGCATGCAAAAGAACTTCATCTTTGATATACATGGAGTTTTTGGTCTCTTTGAACTGGGTGACATCTTTTGTTTTTGTGACAATTACATGCCTATCCAATCTTTCCCTGTCTACCATGAATGGACTATGGGTTGAATAGAGCACAAGATTCTTTTCTGATATCTTTAGAAGCTCATCTCGCAAGTGCCTCGCCCCACTTGGATACAAGCTGTTATCGGGCTCATCTATCACCAGTAGCTTGTTTGCTATTTTTCCCGTATCAACCTGTGAGGAAAGCATCAGGAGGATACTTACAAATCTCTTGAACCCATCACTGCGTTCCGAGAAATTGTATTTAGCCCTCTCTTGCATCTTTATTCGTAACAGATCGCCATCTGAACTTACAAGAATCTTTGTTCCCTTGAGGTGGGGCCATTTCTTTGCAAACTTCCTTGTGGCGACTACAGACACCCGTTCCAGCAAGTTCTCGTAATCCCCATCCGTTTCCTCAGCATCCCTGAATGCCTGATCGATATCTGAAACCATCGCAAGTTCAAATATGTTCCTGAGGGGAACCGATACTGCGGGAGAGGATCTGAAAGTACTGATCGGGATCGAATCGGGTAAGATCAATGTGTCGGAATAGTTCCAAAAGACTACTCCGGTCTTATTTTTATGGAAATAGAGGGCAACTTCATTTTTTATGATTTGCAACAAATCCTTACTGCCGACTTCTTTTGAATTGGTATTCTTATCTGTAACACTAAGAATGCCTGAAGTGCCTGTTTCCACCGTATCGGGGCCTTTAGATTTCCTTGGGCCGACAGACACTGATAGAGCTCGTGTTAATGCAAACGGATCGCCAGATCGTTCCTCTTCAGCAAAGTACAACTCTCCCTGTGCTGTAAGTATGTCGAAAACATAATTGATCTGGGTAAGATATTCCGTGCAGTACTGCCGTAAAGAGAGTGATCTTCTGTTTTTGTTAATTATCGGGGAGTTTGGGTCCGTTGATATCCTGGATACAATCCTTATCATCTCATCTACAGGTAAGCTAAAGGTATATTTTATGTAATACTCATTCTTGTTTGGAAGGGCCTCCCCTGCAAGAACCTTCCTCTTGTCCTTGGCAGTAAAAGGGTAAACCTCTTGGTTGAGCCCTCCTGCAATGGCTTTCAGGGCATTACTCTTGCCAGCCTCATTCTCACCCACCAACACCATGCAATTATGCTTGAACTGGATCGTTTGGTCTTTTATTGATCTAAAGTTACATATTCTAACTGAATTGAGTTTCATTTATTCCCTCGACATCTTACGCCGTTATCCGATTTACACCTTGACAAGATAGCTCAGACAAACTCACTGACCCCAATGACAGAGCCACTGTACGGGTATTAGCCTTGAAAACCACATGGATATTTCTATCGAGGCATTATATTTCTTGAAACCTCAAGCTCCATTATTCGGGTTGTCATCCTCTTAACATAGGCGGCCTACTGAAGCGTGTGGCACCAGCAGTCCGCCTACAAAAACATAGAATATTTCTTTTACATCGCTCTTACTTACCGCCCCTCATTGCTATGATAGAGTTGTTCAGACGTCCTCTGATTATTGCTTTGTAACGGAAGGTTTGGGTGTAGGATTCCGCTTCTGGGTACTCCGAGAAAAACTCGTCGGGAGTATCGAAAGTCCCAATGTCTTGTTCTATGGCTTTGTTCTGCACATAGGTATGGCTCTCCCTCCATCTGTTTTCAGGATTCTTGAAATTGAGAACCGCAATTCCGAACCCGTAAAAACTCCCCATGTAGTCGGGAAATCTCTGCTGCAATTTCAAAAGATAGGGCTTGTCGATGATGTGACCCTCAAGAGCAAGCCACTTGCCTTTGAACTGTATCTCCACCCAAGCATGATAGGATTGATTTCTTGCAATCCTATAGCTGGCACCTTGCAGGAGACCTCTGAATATGACTTTGCTGATAGTCATTGCATGATACCGACAGGGGATTCCAACCGCCCTGAGGAGAGCCATGAGAAGAGTTGTCTTGGTAAGGCAGTTCCCGCACCTCAAAGCAAGGACCCGGGAGGCTTGTACGGCATAGGATTCCGTATGTCCATATTCGATATCATCCCTTACAAAGGAGTAGACTGCATTCACCAAGTCTGTCTGTTTAGTAATGGAATGCCACCCGTTTCTTGTAATGAGCTCAGAAATGATCGGGTCCTTGTAGTCCAGAAGAGGGCTTGTCTCCAAGTAGCGTGAAATTTCCTGTTCTTGTTGTAACATCATTCCCATAGTATGTTCCTCACAAAAAGAAACCTGCGGGCAGGCCAGAGGGATGGCCTACCCGTAGGAAAGCTTTTTTGCGTTGCTCGTTGCGAAATCATATTCTTCCAAATAGAGTCCATATTGATATTTTTTCACAAAAATCTGAAATGCCAAGAAAGGAATCGGAGGGGTGAAATAATTGCCCTGGAGATATTTGACTTTGTGTGTTTTAGCAACGGCCATCTGCTCCTTATTCTCAATTCCCTTGGCATGAATTTCCACATCATGGTCATACGCCATCGAGACTAAAGAGGGATAGAAAATAGAATCGGGTGAGGGAACATCCTGCGCTGAATCCGAATCCCTGGAATAATCCAGCTTTATCGTGTCGTATTGATTTTGAAACAAACTCTCCAGATCAAACGCCTGCCGGTTAAATATATCCAGAGCGACCCGTACCGAGCGTTTCTTGAACTCCCGGAGATTCATGCTCAACCAAGGGTTGGACAGGGCCTCATCCTTGATATCAAGTTCGATATCTCCACTGTTTATTCCATACCTAGCTGCCATATCAACCAGGTCTTGAGCCGATAAGGTTTCCAAGGTTGAAACGCTGATATTGATGATAATTCTAAAGTTTGCTTGAACAAGGCTCTCTTTATGAAGTTTTTCCGCCGCCTCAAAAGTTTTTTCTATCATGATGATATCAATTCGTTCCATACAGCCCATTTCAAAAGCGATATCCTTGAATATCCGAGCATCCAGAATCCGAACCCCTCCCAGCTGCCAACGGGCAAGACTCTCCATCCCTATGACTTTATAACTGTCACTTTCAATGATAGGCTGGAAAAAAGGAGTGAATTCGCTCTCCCAGTTCTTTTTCAGAAACCCTTCGATACACTCTTCACTATTCAATTTTTTTGCTCTGATGGATTCATCGGAGACCAAATATCTCCGTTTCTCCATTTGGGCATTTTTCATTGTAAAATAAGCCAGCTCAATGAGATCATCCAAGCACCGTGCCTGATATCGGATACCTGAGGAAGCAGTTCCCAAAGTGAGAGGAACCACACGTAAGGCGGCTTTATTCGCAGGAGTGATCAAGGAAGAGAGCATCAGAGAGACATAGTTTGAAATCCTATCCAGATATACATTTCGCTCATCATAATTCCCGGCCTTGTCAATCTCAAACTCTTTGATGACAACAAACTGATTCCGAGAAATCCTACAGACATGCTCCTTCCCAAAATATGAATCTAACCTCTTATGGGCATTTTTCAACATGACATCCATGGCAGAATGATCCAACACTTCCTGAAAACACCCTTGAGGGACTGATTCAAGAAACAAACAATACATCTCCCCTATCTGCTCTTCACTCAGGCGAGCCAATTCAGCAAAGGGGCGGACGATCTCAAAAGGTTCCCTTTTCTTAAAAGAATGGAACATAAAAAAAAGTGAGAAAGCTAAGCAGCCTAAGCACCCAAGGTACAACCATAGGATTGAATCTATGCTCAGGAATAGTACGGGAAGGATAAAACAGAAGCAAAACAAGATGCAGAACAATCCTTTTCTTCTCATACCTAACTTACCTTTCTCACAAGTTTATATCTCATCTCTTTTCGATATAGAAAGCACCCCTTGTGTTGGGAAAAAGCACCCAATGACCCTTCTGCATCTGAGTTATCAGGTGCAGAAGTACCTCACATCAAATCATCTCAATAGTGCCTTTAGTAAAACTCAATCGGTTGGCTTTACAAAATAACTACCGCGATTCTTTAACAGCAATTTAGTACCTTCAACCACAGCAGTCAAAGGGCGCTTTGATAGGGTGAAATCCATACCGATGCGTTTATGGAAAAACTCATCAACTCCATCGATGAGGGCTCCCCCGCCGCTGATCAGGATGCCTTTCACAATGATGTCAGCAGAAAGTTCCGCGGGGGTCTTCTGAAGCACTTTCAACACCAGACTGGCAATTCCTTCAAAGGGAACAGTAAGCACATCACGGATCTCATTCTCATAAATGGTTATCTTCTTCGGAAGGCCACTTACCACATCCCTGCCACTCACATAGGTGGACCTGGGGTTCTCCAAGGTCTCCCGCAAGGTTCCAATTTCCGCCTTGATCCTCTCTGCGGTCTTCTTACCGATAAGGAGCCCATGATTGTACTGCAGATAGTTGATGATCTCGTTATCCAGGTAGTTCCCTGCAATGCGATTGGACTCTGACACCACTATGTCACCGAGTGAGAGCACTCCGATGTCCGTGGAGCCACCACCGATATCAATGATCATGCTGCCGTTGCTGCTGAAGATATCCAGGCCGGAACCTATCGCCCCCGCCTTCACTTCCTGCTCGATGAAGATATCCTTTACCCCTAGCTTGTTTCCCAAGCTGGTAAAGGACTCCCTTTCAAGTTGTGTTACTTCAGAAGGGCAGCAGAGCAGTAGGGTTGAGCTGGACAACTCCAAGGTCAGGTTTTCAGCTTTCCTCAAAGATATCTCAATCAATTTCTTGGTTGCCTCCATGTCGGAAATTACCCCTAGGTTCAAGGGACAGACAATCCTGATTCCACTATGTCCCTTCCCAACCATTTCGGCAGCAATCTGACCTACGGCAATAACCT
>DUPO01000078.1 GCA_012838275.1 Spirochaetales bacterium | reverse complement strand
CTGTACATCCAGTGCCCGCTATAGTAAAATCAGAGCACAACACAAGAAGGATGGTTGGTTATGGAAGCATACAATGCGTTGCACGCCCTGATGAAAGGTCCTTTGCCTTCGCTTTTCTTCTGTATAGGGGATCCTGTGGTGGGAAACCCCACCCAGCATATGGTTGAGTATGCCTTCAGGACCATGGGGTTTCCCGGAAGGTATCTTACCAGCAGGGTTACCAAGGAGGAGCTTGCTCCTGCCCTTTGGGGTTTGCGTGCCCTGGCGTTTGCCGGAGGCAATGTGACAGCCCCGCACAAACAGACGGTATTGCAATATCTTGATGAACTCAGTGAGTCTGCCCTGCTTTGCAAGGCAGTCAACACCATTGTGCGCAGAAGCGATGGTACCTACTATGGGGACAATACCGATGGCAAGGGTTTCTTGCAGTCGCTGAAAGACCGAAACTTCCCAGTGAAGGACAAGAAGATAGTCATCTTGGGTTCAGGAGGCGCAGCCTCTGCCATCGCCACCGAGCTTGTCTTGGCAAAGGCGAAGGAGGTGGTGCTGGTCAACAGGACTGAGGATCGATCACGCTCCATTGCCAAGAGGCTTGCCGGTATCAGGGCCACTATCCTCACTGTCGACCGATGGGAGGGCTCCTATAGCATTCCCAGTGATGCGGATATCGTTGTGCAGGCCACCTCTGTAGGACTGTTTTCTCCTGCTGCCTGTGTTGATGTGACTTTTCCCAAAAGAAACAAACCCCTTATCGCTTGCGATGTTGTATTCAATCCTGTCCAAACGTTGTTTTTGCAGAGATCTGAGGAGGCTGGTTGCACCACTGTCGACGGTTTGGGCATGTTGGTGAATCAGGGGATCCTGGGCATTGAGCAGTGGACAGGGAACACCCCTGACAGTGAAGGGATGAGAGATGCTTTGGAGGAAGCCTTTGGTGTATAGTGACACTTTCGCATCAAAACTATACTATGGGCGACTATGAACTACTATTGTATTGCATGTAGGACAGGGGGTGAGGCTAAGGTACGAGCCCACCTGAACAAGTACTTTGGAAGGGAGTTTGCTGACCTGAACGATGTGAAGGTCTTCTACCCCCAAAGACGCATGTTCGAGCGGAGGAAGGGAAAGAAGCTGGTCACCGACCAGCCCATCCTTCCAGGCTACCTGATGCTCAGCAGTGAATTCGATCTGCAGGACCGAGTACCCGAGGTACGAAGGATCCCCGGTTGTTATGGGTTTCTCCGCAACCTCGACAAGAGTGTTGCCCTGAAGGGAGCGGACTTGCAGTATGCTGCCTGGATCATGGGCAACAAGGGGATGATCAAGCCTTCCAAGATTGAATACAAGGAAGGGGAGCCTATCAAGGTGCTGGAAGGGCCCCTGAAGGACCTTCATGGGACAATCCTCAGGGTCGACAGGAGAAGTTCGAGAGTTTTAGTGGCGTTTGAATTTGCCAATGTGGTTCGTAAGGTTAGCATGCCTGTGGAATTTGTAAGTTCTGACAAGTGATGGGTTAAGAAGCCTGTTGGAACTATAGGAAGTTGTGTCCGGCCGGTCCTGGCACTGGACTCATGTGACATACTTAGGCTCACAGTTGGGTATTAGTTGGCAATTTCCAGTTTACAGGTGTGATAAAGGGTGCTATGCTAGCGTTACTCTAGTAGGTCAGAATCAATATGGTTTTTATATCATTTTGGTTCGATATGACTCCTACATACTTTTTGCTGTAGGTCCGTCCTGGTAAAAAGGTTCTCTGAGGTTTTGTTGGAAACAGCGTAATCTGGGTTGGGGAAGGTGTGTCCAAATATGGAATATGAGAATAAAACATGAGCAGAAATAGCACTAGGCTAATAAAGAATCTGTTACTGCTCACCTTCGATGCCCTTTGCATGTTAGTTTCGGCTTTCCTGGCAGTATGGATAGTTTTCCGCCATATTCCTCCGAAGTTTTATACGATCCTGATCATCAACACTGTTTTTCTTCTCTCCACACTTTATCTTGCAAAATTCTATAAGATACGGATCCGTGAAAGTTCCCTCGACCTGCTTAACCGCGGGATTGTAGGGTTTGTAGTGCCCTTTGTGATCGGGCAGATGATATTTGTAAGGTTTGATACCTTTGCCTCACTCTGGATCCCTTACCTTATCGTAGCTGATGGCTTTTCCTTTCTGCTTATGATGGGTCTGAGGTTCCTCTACCGCAATATGATCAATTTGCGGAACAGGCATGTGAATAACGGGAACCCCAGGACCATCATCTATGGTGCTGGGGAGCTCGGGAACACCTTGGTCAGGCAGTTTCAAAAGGGAAAGCTCCCTTACCACATAGTAGG
>DUPO01000077.1 GCA_012838275.1 Spirochaetales bacterium | reverse complement strand
TTGTTCTTTTTGCCGTCTTAGCTCAGTTGGCCAGAGCACGTGACTTGTAATCTCGGGGTCGTCAGTTCGAATCTGACAGACGGCTTAAAAAATGTTAGGGACATACCAGAAGGTATGTCCTCTTTTTATCCCCTGCCACCCTCTCATCCGTGCATGGTGATCGAAGCGCCTGCCTTTGAAAGGGAAGCGAAGAAATTCGGATAGGAGACCTCGGTGCATGCCACATTGTTGACAGTCACCTCCCCCTTTGCCATAAGAGCAGCTGCACTCAGGGCCATCGCAATCCTGTGATCACCATGACTCTCTACAACACCCCCATGAAGAGACCCGCCACCATGAATAATCATCAGATCATCCCCTATGATAATCTTTGCCCCTAGCTTGCCCAGCTCCTCAGCCATGACGAGCACCCTGTCACTCTCCTTGACCCGTACATGGGCAAGGTTGGTGAATGTGGTCTCCCCGTCTGCATAGAGGGCGGCCACACAGAGGGCTGGAAGGGCATCTGGAATGTCTCCCAGGTCAATGACCATGCCTCCCTTCAGCTTTCGCCCTCCTCTGATTCTCAATGCAGCACCCCCTCTCTCCCTTTCAATGTCCGCTCCCATGGAGAGAAGAATTTCCACTACCCTCTTGTCACCCTGGGCATCAGAGAAATCAAGACCTGCAACAGATAAGTCTGATCCTGGGGACAGTGCCGCTACAAGGGGGAAGGCAGCTGAAGACCAGTCACCTGGGATGTTGAACTCCCCACTTCTGTAGCGTTGCTTTCCTTCAATGACAAAATGTGTGTAAGCAGGTTCATCACTCTG
The DNA here is from genome assembly GCA_012838275.1 of Spirochaetales bacterium. GTDB lineage: Bacteria > Spirochaetota > Spirochaetia > Sphaerochaetales > Sphaerochaetaceae > Sphaerochaeta. The sequence goes on along the minus strand of DUPO01000077.1, from coordinate 39,958 downwards.
CACAACCGCGCCAAAACGGCGCATCCAGTCAAGGGTCATCTGTATGTAAGGTTTTTCCAAAGGGTTTGTTACGGTTATTTCAGTCCTGTTTGCAGCCAAGGGGGAGGCGAGCAACAAGCTTGAGACAAACTGCGAGTTGAATCCGTTTAGGCTTACCTTTCCTCCTGCCAACCCACCCTTCACCAACAGAGGAGGGGAATCAGAATCGGCTCTGGTTATAAAGACAGAACACCCTAGTTCATTCAAAGCATCAACAAGAGTTTTGATAGGTCTTTTTTGTATCTGTTCATCCCCGGTTATATATGTCTCACCCTCGGCTAGTGTTGCTAGGGAGGTGACGAAGCTGGTTGTCGTACCTGAATTCTTGGTATCAAGACCCTTTGCAGGAACCTGCAAAGGGATGCCAAAACCTTCAATTATCAGTTGGGTTCCCTGTGCGGTTACCTTGGCACCAAAGGCCCTAGCTGCGTCAACGGCACTCTCACCATCACCGCCCAGAAGGGGATTTTCAATAATGCTGATCCCTTGGGCAAGAGTTGCAAGCAGGACAGCCCGAATGGTATGGCTTTTCGATCCCGGTACCTTCACTTCCCCTTTCAAGGAACTCCTGTTTATCGTTACATACATCAATTACCTCCATTGGGGTCGCTACCCATCCGAACAGGGGAGAAACAACCATGCAAACCATCAAAATTGGCAACCATATCCATACTCAAAGCATAGCAAGGAAAAAAGTGAGGAATCGTATAAGGATATCTTGGAAGTCGCACTACTGAACAACGCTACCCGCACATGTTTTTCAGGAAGGTTGGATATTTCCTAGATTGGCCAGGTCCGGTCTGAGTTTCTCGGCACCGTCAAGGAAGACGGGCCTGACCTGCTCAACTACCTTATTGGTGATGACCAACAAGCGTATGACCCGCTCAAGCATCCCCTCGATCTCAAGTTCCTGCATGCAGAACAGAGGCGTTGTTGCGCAGTATCCGCCCTTTCGAAGGCCCCCTGCGGGGTTACGGCTCTTGAGGTCCCCTGTCTGGGTAAGCAAAAGACAGGCTATGTCGGACTCTTCGATCTCATTGGCCTTGAGAAGTGCTGAGTAGAGCTTGCATACAGCCTCCTCGATAAGGGCTGGTTCATCACGTTCTACGCAGATGGCTCCACGCACTGCACTGATAAGTGGATTGTTCATCTATATCTCTCCTGTTAGCTGACAACCACACCATCGGTTACCAGATTCTCAATAATTGCTACTAAAGTGCTGAGCAAAAATACTCCCGCCATCCTCAGAAGGGTAAGCAAGACCGGAGAAAAAGGGAAAACCCGGTCACTGCTCCATACAATGAAGGAGAATACAATGATCCAGAGCCCGAAAAGGAGGTTGGTCCAACTGATGAGGATGAGGGCAAACTGCAGAAGATCAATGAATGTCTGATTCACTAAAAAATAGCTGCTCGAAAGATATACCAAGAAAAAGAAGAGGTATAGGAGCATCGTATAGGTGTGGACCCTGCTGGAAAAAGCCAACAATCTTCTGGTGTGCAACATAACCCTATGGTACCATCTTATCTTGCTTACGGGCAACTGGGAAACTGACAAATATGGGATCACCTTCCACATGGACTTCCAAACACTCTTCCATACAGCTGTTTGAGAGGGAAAAGGAAGAGAAACTCATCTGATAAGAGTCCAGAGGCCATCGCAGCTCCTTAGCCTTAACGCTAGCCTCGCCCTCAAGGGTAGCAGGATAAAGGCTGACAGTCTCCCCCTTTGAAAGCTTGTCAAACCGTTTGTATGAGGTAACGAGGAAATTGGACTCGTAGCGTGTGAGCCAGAGCATCGGAGGTCCGAACTGTGAGAACAGGGAGTAGGTCTGAAGCAAATGGTCCAGGCGGTAACCTCCCCCTCCTACAAGCACATAACCCCCGTCAACATGTGTAAGGGCATTCTCAATTGCAAGGTAGGTGTCGCTGTATTCCTTCTCCGAAGGATACAGCTCATGATCGACCGACAGGGCCTCCCGGACAAATTGTGTAGAGTCAAAATCCCCAATGACATAATGCACGGTAATGCCCAGGGCCTTCGCTTTGTCGAATCCGCTGTCGGCTGCTATGAGGTAGTCACCTCTGTCGATAAGGTCATCGGGCAGATAATCCGGCCCCCCCCCTCCAGTAAATACTATGGCCTTGCTCATTATTTTTCTCACTTTACCTTGCTGGACTGCACATATTGGAATACCATGGAAGTATAACACCAAATACTGAGGATCTGCCATGCCAAACACTCTTGAACGTTTGAAAAACTTGGGTCTGTGCCCTGCTGACATTCTGCTCCCTAAAAAGGGAGTGGACCTTTCCAAGTGGGCTGTCGTTGCTTGTGACCAGTATACTTCAGATAAATCCTACTGGGAACAAGCCAAATCATTCGTCGGGGATGCCCCTTCCACGCTGAATCTTATTTTCCCTGAAGCCTATCTGGATGATGCGGATCCTGCCAAGCGAATAGAACTTATAAACGCCCATATGGCAAACTACGAGAGCTGTTCACTCTTCGACACCTACGAAAACTGCTTCTTTCTGGTACACCGAACGACCGATACCTATGAAAAGGGAAGATGGGGGCTTCTGGTCCTGTTGGATCTTGAGCAGTATGACTACTCTGTAGGCTCACGTTCACTTATCAGGGCGACCGAGGGCACGATCCTTAGCCGGATTCCGCCCAGAAAGGAGATTCGTAAGAATGCCTCCCTGGAACTGCCGCACATAATGGTACTGATCAGTGATGACGGACGTTCGGTCATCGAACCGCTTGCTGCAAAGAGTCAGCAGCTGAAAAAGGCCTATGATACCACCCTCATGGCAAAAGGAGGCACCCTCAGCGCATGGGTAGTCGACAATGAGGATGACTTTGCCTCGATCGCGAGTGCCCTTGAGAAGATACAAAGCAACCTCGATCCGGAGAACCCCCTCCTCTACGCTATGGGAGATGGCAACCACAGCCTTGCTACCGCCAAAAGCTGTTGGGAAGACGTGAAGGGAACCATTGCCCAGGAAGAGTGGGAAAACCATCCGGCAAGGTATGCCATGGTCGAACTGGAAAACATCTATGACCCAGGTCTTGCTTTCGAACCGATCCATCGGGTTCTCTTTGACATTGAGTTTGATACTTTCAAGACAGAAGTGGAAAAGCACGCCGATCTTGTGGTCATCGAGAAGGTCTCGGACCTCGCCACACTGGACAAACTCATCAACGAACCAAGCGATTTCCAACGTTTCGGGTACCGTGACAAGAGGGGCTATTTCCTGTTCAACCTCTCGGGTGCGACTTCCAGCATCGCTGCAGGAACCTTACAATCAGTCATTGACTCCCTTCTGGAACAAGAGAAGGCAACTGTGGATTATATCCATGGGGAGGAGGTTGCGGCTGCTTTGGGTGCAGAGGAAGGCAACTGTTCACTCATCCTTCCAAATGTTTCCAAGGATACCTTTTTCGAGACCATCATCAAGGATAGTGCTCTTCCCAGAAAGACATTCTCCATGGGAGAAGCGAATGAGAAAAGGTATTACATGGAGGCCCGGAAGATAAAGAACTAGAGCCCAAGCAACGCAGATGCGTCATATTGGCCACAACGGACCAGGGTGTACGGCTCTGTAGTGCAATCTATGAGCGTTGAAGGAACTGTGCCCTGCTTTTCTGATCCCACGACGAAAGCAGGGACACGGTACTTGAAGGCGAAGATGATGTCGGTAATGTTGGTTATTGAAATATAGCCGGACTCATTTACACTGGTTGAGTATATGCTGCTGCCGAGCCTTGTGAGGACTTCCTGCAGAAAGTTGTCCGCAGGAACCCGTACCGCTGTAGTCCCGCTCCCATCCTTGTTGGTAAGGATCGCAGTCAGTGCACAGGGCCATGCCTCTTCCACATCCTTGGGAACTATGCAAATCTTCTTGGCCTGCTCCAGAGTGGCAAGGATGAGAAAAGGTTTCGTCTCCCCTCTGTATTTGACTGACCGCAACGCCTGTTCGGCGGGACCGACCTTCGCACACAATCCATAGATGGTATCACAGGGGAGAACCACAACCTTGTCCTCTTGCAACAACTTGACAGTCCTCTCAAGTGTTCCTGGAACCTGCTTGTATAATACTTCCGCCTCTTCGAGTTCTTTAGTCATCTATGTCACTTTCTCCTCTGAGTAATAATGCCCCATAGTACCGTAATTAGAGAAGAAATTGCTAGGGCCATAAGCCCTATCCAATGTTTTGCAAAACCTGGGAAGGAGCGAAGCTCGGCATCCGGAAGCGAAAACCCATCCGAGAGGACAGGCTCCGTATCGCTGCCGTCAGCAAAGTAGTAAACCTGCTCCCCTTCCTCATGATAGCCAAATCGAAAAGCCGCATCCTTGAGGGCATCCTGTGATGTCATATGTTCTTTTTGCTGTTCCAAGGAATCAACCTGCAACAAAAGTACCTCCTGCCGCTGTTTGAGGACCTCTAATTCGCGTCTTACGGAGCTGGCATGGAAAAATCCCTCCTCACCAAACAGGCCTAGAAGGACAAAATAAGCTAGAATAGTACTTAAAAGAAAGATTACACCGTATTTTCTTATCATGCATTTGTTCATATTATATGGTAAGTATGATACTATATGACTTATGTTCGTGTAAAGTTTATCTTTGGAGGTTTCAATGTCCGAAAACAAGCACTATGGCCGTCAAATAATACTCAGTTTATTTTTGACTGTTTTTATCTTACTGGCGCTGCTTTATCTTGCTTCCAGATATCTTCTACCTCTATATTCAGTCAATCAAGAACAGATTTATGATGTGCTTACAAAATTGTTCCCCCTACTTATCGGACTTGTCATGATTGAAATTGGGGTTCTTGTCGCGCGCAAGCGGGATGAAGATATCGCTGACCAGATAGACAAGCTCCCACCTAATGCATATGACAAACCTTTATACACCCTGCCAGGTGATGATCCCTTGCATCGTCATACTGATGAGATGGTCCACAGCCACCCCTTGGTAGACGAATATAGGGTGTACGAGAGCTCCCAATCACCTGAAGATGAACTGATACCTCCCTCCCCTGCTACGCCAAGAGAGGTGAAGATGCCAACCATTTCAATGGAAGAGCATTACGGGCAGTACGAACCCAAAAGCTATGAAGAGCCCGTCAGCCTTGAAAGGGATGTTGTCGAAGAGACCAAGCAGGCACCCAGTGAGCCTTTGGCAGCTAAAGAGAAGAGTGCTGTCATCGATACCTACAAGACTGACTTCAATTCAATCCTCTCCGCAGAATTAGAAAATGCCCAGGAGATGGACTATGACCTGACTCTCGTACTTGTCGATGTCAGCAAGGGCCCGGCAGAACAGATAGCCAACAAGATAATCATGCTCAGCGGTGAACTGGCCTACAGCTTCACCCTTGAAAACAACCGGATAGCGATGGTGCTTCCGTTCTATAACGCAGATGAAGCGCGATCATTTACCCTCTCTTTGCTGGAAAGTTGCAAGAAGGAGTTCTCAGGAGCCTCCCTGCAGATTGGCTTTGCCTCCAGGAATGGTCGGGTTCTCGACAGCTCCCTGCTTCTGCACGAAGCTGTTACTGCATGCATGCTTGAAGATGATGATGACAGTGAGATTGAAGATAGCGAGGATGAACCAACCTAGTTCTTCTGTGGAATATCGAATCGCATGCGATCTCTGGTAAGTACCGTGTTGGGAAATATCTTCTGTGCATCCTCGGCCAGAAACTTCAGCTCCCAGTCGTTGTATCGGGGGCTGTAGTGTATAAGCGCCAATTTTTTCACCTCGGCATCGAGAGCTATCTGCGCCGCCTGCCCTGCAGTCATATGCATTTTTTCCTGAGCAGTGGCTTCCATGTCGGAGGCGAACATCCCTTCACAGATAAACAGGTCACTTCCCCTGACATGGGTAGCAATTGAAGGCAGGTATTGGGAGTCGGTGACAAAGCTGAACTTCCGTCCCTCCCTGGCCTCCCCCATGACAGCTGAAGGCTGTATGACCCTCCCATCATCAAGGGTGACGGAAAATCCCTTCTGCAACTTGCCCCATAGGGGCCCCATTGGAATACCAAGGCCTGAAGCAAGTTCCGGATGAAACTCTCCGGGACGAAGCTTTTCCTCCATTACAAACCCCGTACAGGGCTTTGTATGGGCAAGAGGGAAAGCGGAGACGGTAAACTCGTCATTGTCGATAAGTATGCCAGGGTGCGCCACCTTCACGATTATCTCATAATTGATATACATATCCAGAATCCTGCGGTTGGCATCGATGTACTCCTTCAGTCGGGGAGGTCCGTAGATGGTGAGAGGATCATCGCGGTCAACCTGACTGGACAGCATCAGGATACCAGGAAGGCCGGTAACATGGTCAGCATGCATATGGCTGATGAAGATCGTATTGATCTTCTTCCATTTCAGGTTGAGCATCTTCAATGATATCTGGGTCCCTTCCCCACAGTCAAACAGGAAAAGGTCTCCGTCCCGTCTTACCATGGCACTGGTAAGGAATCTGTTGGGCAGTGGCATCATACCACTGGTCCCTAAGGCAAACACTTCAAAATTCATGAAGGCAGTATATAGGAAAAAGGCAGTTAGTCAAAGCGTGTGGAGCTTAACAGGGGAATATTCCTCACCCTTCTCAAACTCCAGAGCACGGAGAGTGAGCTCACCAGGATAAGAACAAAAAGAATGATGGCGATATCGAGGAAAGGTACCATGACCTGAAAATCCAAAAGATAGAAAGCTAGTGCAGGAATGGATTTTGCAGCGAGAAAGGAGAGCATCGAGCCCAGGTTGAGCCCGAGCAGGATACCGGAGGCAGTCCCAAGGACAATGGAAGTGAGTGTGACAAGCATGACTGTGGAGAAGTAGACCCCTCTGATGAGCGAATTGCCAGATCCTAGAAGTTTCAGCAGGGCTATACGCCTCTTGTCGTCCTCGATCAGTTCCCGACTCAGTTCACTGATGAAATAGCCGCAGAGGATTGCCACCACTATCATGACGCCCAGTACAGCCTGGCGGCTTGTCTCAAGATTGGAGGCCACAGCATAGTTTTCCTCCTCCCAGGAGGTGACCGAAAGACCTTCCCTTTCCAGAATGGAACGGACCTCATCTGCTTCATTGTCAGCGACCAGAAGCTCATAATACGTATCAGCCTTGGAAGAAAACAACTTGTCCATGAGGGAGAAATCACAGAAGATCAGGTTTTCATCAAGCTCCTTATACCCCGAATCATAGAGATTGCCCACTATGCAGAGCTGCGGGCGCAGACTGTTGTTGCTGATCATCATCAGAGCCACCTTATCACCTTGTCCCACTTCCAATTTGCTCGCGATACTCTTGCTTAGAAGGATTTGAGGGAGAGAAGACCCCTTTGTATCGAGGGGGGTATCCAAGAATGTAAGTTCGCCAAGACGCTGGGAATTGAAATAGGACCGCTCCACCCCCTTGAGACGGACCATGAGATTCTTTGACGGACTGTAGAGCAGCGAGTAGGTCTGGGCAACCAGCTGCACATCAACTATCTGCTTTAGGTCAGGGATCGGGGTACCAGCCTTCTCATGAACCTGCAGATGGCCGTTTCCCAGCAGGGCATACTTGTTTGCTATCCCGCGGCTCATGGAGACAACGAAAAGTTGGGCAAAGACAAGAGCGGCAACCACGACGGAAATAAGAAGGATATTGAACAGTATCCTCCTTTTTGCTGCAGGACTGCTTTTGATACCCAGCTTCCGCCCGATAAGCATGAGTGCGAGCTTCGACCTCACCTGATGACCTCCACCTTACGGTTATGAAGCCTGTAGACCTCGTCACACCTTGAAGCAAAGGGAGCATTGTGAGTTATGAGCATCAGAGCCACCTGTTTTTCGGCAACGAGTGCAAACAGCATATCCTCAATGAGGGCGGCGTTCCGTTCGTCCAAAGATCCGGTAGGCTCATCGGCAAAGAGGATGAGTGGCTCATTCACCAGAGCCCTGGCTATAGCCACCCTCTGCCGTTCCCCTCCTGACAACTGGTCGCTCTTGTGGCCCAGGCGATCGCTTAGACCCACACTTTCCAAAAGGTGCAGGGCTTTCTCACGAGCCGGTTTTTCACCGATTCCCATGATCATGGCAGGCACGGCGACATTTTCCAAGGCAGTAAAATCATCCAACAGCAGGCTGCTTTGGAAGATGAAGCCCATAGAGGTGCTTCGGATCCTGCTCAGCTGTGTATCGCTTAGGGTGTCCAGCCTCCTCCCATCGAAAAGGACTTCGCCTTTTTCACTGGAGAGAAGCCCCGCACTTATCTGTAACAAGGTACTCTTGCCGGAGCCACTCTTGCCTGTAATGGCTATACTCGTGGCGGTGTGCAGTTCAAGGTCGATCGAATCGAGGATATCAATCGGCTCACCACCTCGGGCAGTTGCGGGAAAACTCTTGCTGACTCCCTTGAGGGAGAGTATCTTATTTGACTTCGTCATGGGCAAACATCTCCATAATATCCGCTTTGAGTATACGCCTAGTCCCTATGTAGGAGGCAAAGCCACTGAAGCAGAGTATTGCTACGACCAGAACCAGAAGATTCGGTATGTTGAGGGTAATATTCAGATGCACTCCTAAGGAGCTGTAGACACGCTGTGAAAAATTGGGATAAAGCAAAATTCCGGAAATGGAGAGCAACACACCTGCCAGGGAACCTACAGCAGCGACGATCAGGGCCTGCAGCACAAAAATCTGCTGAACCCTACTCTTCATCAGCCCCATTGAGCGCAGCATCGCAATTTCCCGCTGCTTGGCGAGCAACAATCGCCTTGAACTGTTTCGGATATGGATGATGATGACTGCTACCATCATCAGCAGCATCAGTGACATCATGCTCTGTTCCAGCTGCATGGCCCCATAGAGGGAGGCATTAGCTTCTTTCCAAGTAACGGGTTCAAGGGAAGGGAATTTTTGTCGTATCTCCCTTGCCACAAGGTCACTCTTCTCAGAAGAGAATATACCAATAGAGAGCGGTGCATCAGCATTGAGGGAATAGAGCGTATCCAGGTCGGTAAGGTAGGTGGAGCTGTCAAAGTCATACATCGATGTGTAGAAGACCCCTCCGATGGGCATTGTCCTCTGGGAAGGAATTACCGTAGCCTGTTTGCCTTTCTTCAACAGGGTGATCTCTACAGACGCCCCCAATGGCATGGAAGAGAGATGGAGGTAGGATGAGGAGAGCATACCCTCCTGAAAGAGTACCCCCCTGTACAGGTTCAGACCCTCCTTGAAAGCTCCCTTGCTCTGGATCGCGCGGATCCTTCCAGCCAAGGCTGTCCCACCATTTCCTTGGATCAGAACAGGTATTTCAGAGAATAAAAACGCATGATCGACCAGTGGGAGGCTTTCGAGTTCCCCAACCAAGGCATTGCCCCGCTCGAGGTCGGTGAACGAGAGGGAGGCCTGCACATCGAAGGACTCAAAAGTCCGTATGTCCTCAAACTGATTCTCTTGCAATGCCTGCATGAAAGAGAGCACCATGGTAATTGCGAAGAGGCAGAGGGCAAGGCCGAAGGCAATGCGCACACTGGTCCCCTTGTGCCTGTTCTCCGAGGAGAAGGCGTACCGCTTTGCAAGGAACAGCACCATATCCTATTACCGGTACCTGATGGAGAGCACCCGCTTACCATCCGCAGCGTAGGTTATGTCACTGTAAGGAAGGCCATTGTCATACAAGGTCTCTATTTTCCCCTTGCCTTCTGGGTACAAGGTCACCTTTTCAAGCATCTCACCTTGATAGATTGATTCAGACACCTTGCGCCCCTCCTCATACCGTATGATGCGCACCTGGGAATCAGGGCTCTCTTCACGGATTTCCTTCAAGCTACGATCATCATTATACCGGTATTCAGTGGTAAGGGAAGGCGTGTCATGAAGGACAAGCAGCCCTTCAGCACTGTAAAGCTCACTCTCCTGCCTGCCTCTTGAAGTTGTTGTCAGACGTAACGTACCATCATCACCCATCTCCACTTGTACGGACTTGATCTTGGTATCGCCGAGCCATACATCCTGAATCTGCAGGTTTTGGGAGATCTGGGTTACTTTGGTGAAGGTGTCATTTTTTGCAAACGTGAACCAGGGCTCTCCTACCGGATCGCCGAAATAGGAGATTGAACTCCCCTTTTGTGTAATGGTCAGTATGCTGCTCAGGCTTTTCGTTCCCACATCATAGGTATAGAGCTCCATTTCGATGAGCTTGCCGGCCATAAGGGTCATGCTTTTCGCCATGAGCCCTCTCTCATCGTAATAGAAGTACCTCATCCGTTCCCCTTCACCTTCGGCTATGAGGCGGTTGCCCTCATAGCGTTTGTAGTGAGTGGTGCCGCTCCCATACTCTATGGTGGTAACCTCTAAAAGATCGCCGGCCTGTCTGCGGCTCTCTTTCCAGAGAGCCTCATCCTGGTGATAGAGCACAGAGGAACCATCTTCGAGGAGGAGGGTGTAATCACTCTCCTCTACAAACCTACCCCTATCCTGGCCGATGCTGTTCGAAGGGACCTGCTTTTGTGCCGGCAGGGAGAACAGGAGCATCAGAATGATCAGAAGAGGGGTAGCTTTTCTCATAATCCTACCAGGCTGTCAAGAAATTCATCCTTGTCAAAGGGGTGCATGTCAGCATACGTCTCACCAGTACCTACAAAGGCGATGGGGATATCGAACTTCTCTCCGATCTGTACCAGTGCGCCACCCTTTGCAAGCGAGTCATATTTGGAGAGGATCAGGGCATCAAGCTTGACCGCTTGGTTGAACAGGTCCGCCTGACTTATGCCGTTCTGCCCTGTAGTGCTATCTATGACCAGAAACCTCATATAATGTTCGCTATCAATCCCCCTGCCCTGTACGATCTTGTCGATCTTTGACAGCTCACGCAGAAGGTTCTCCTTGTTATGCATCCTGCCAGCGGTATCAACCAGGATAAGATGCTCCCCCCGGGCTTGTGCGGAAGTTATCGCATCATATACCACAGAGCCGGGATCACTTCCTGGTTTTTGCTTGACCAGACGGCATCCCAATCTCTGGGCATGTACCTCAAGCTGGTCGATGGCTGCTGCTCGGAAGGTGTCCGCAGCAGCAAGCAGGACGGAGTACCCCTGGTTCATGTACATCTGAGCCATCTTGGCGATGGAAGTGGTCTTGCCGACTCCATTCACCCCCAAGATCAGGAATACGGTCAGCTTGTCCTTATCCAAGGTCGGCATGAATGCACGGACCTTGGAGTAGAGGTGTCTCTTTACCATAAGCTGGAGGTCTTCCTGAGTTGTTGGTTTCTCACTTTTAGCCAATTTCCTCATCTCGTCTGAGATTTCCATGGCCAGTTTCGCCCCCAAGTCCCCTTCTATGAGAAAATCCTCAAGATCTTCAAAGAACTGCTCGTTGAAAGTCTTTATTCCAAACAAGGCTTTTAGCCTATCGCCAAACTTTTTTTTCATGTAAAACTCCAAGAGATGCTATCGAACGCCTGAACTCGCAAGAGCGACATAGGAAGCAAGATTCATTATGGTATGCAGTGTGGAGACGAGGGCAAAGCCACTTGTCGCAACCTGCAGGGGCTGCCACAACGGGCTTGCCACCTCGAACGTTTGAGAGAGTGTGGTGCTGGCCACATAGAGTCCAAAAACCAGCATAGTATTTCGTAAACTTTTATAAAAGCCCCTCTGCCTATCCTCAAGCAGGAGGGAATCTTTCATCCATTCAGGCTCCAAAGGGACAACAATCTCCCTTATGGGCTTTTGTATCTGCAGGGTCTTGCTGGCAAACCCATCCTTTTTGGCTACCACTACAAGAGGAGCCATAGAAGCACTTATGCTCAAATCACATCCTTCACCATAGTAAAGCCCGTCTACAAACCAACTGACCTTTCCCAAGGGCGAAGAGAGGCGCATGTCACCCATCTGGATCCGTTTTAGAGATATAGGGACATGAGTGATGGTGTTTGGCAGGACGTTGATGGGTATCTGTTTGGAAACGTAACCCTCCGAACTGATGGAGAGGGAGTACTCTCCAGAGGGCAGCAGTACTTTCTTATCCTCAATGACAAGAGGCTCACCGTTTGCTTCGACAACGAACAGGGAGCTGTAGCTGTCAAAAAGCAGCAAGCCGTAATCAGGGCCGGCACACTTGGCCAGCAAGGCTTCACCGATCTCCTCAAGCATCGAAGATGGTGACTCCCCGACATCCAACTGATCGAAGATCAGCGTGGTAGTGTCTGAAAAGAGATCATACCAGTAGATCCTTATCCGTTCCTTTGAGGCCAGCCTTGTCTGTTTGACAAGAAGCAGAGCATCGAGATTTTCCCGAGAGGCGTACCAAGGGCGGGATTCTGCAAAATTGTCCAAAAGATTGGAGTAACCGGGTTCCAGTGAAACCTGGCTGTAGGAGACTGAAAGGCGGTCGGCGGCGAACACCTGAGGTAAAACCATAGGCTGAAGAGCCTTCTCAAGCTCCTTCTCGGATTTTGAGACATATGCAAAGGAGATGTTTTTGAGTCTGGCGACCTCGGCTTCCGCCTGATCCCTAAACGTCAGATACTCCTTGTACGCTTCATTTGCAGGAATAAATGTGGAGGCGTAGGTAGTACCTGCCTCCTCAACCATGGCCAGCAGTGACACGGCATCATCCTGCAAGGCGACAATTCCCACGGAAAAGGGGGTCTGGTCAGCGGCAAAAAGCGATAGGCATACCAACGGCATCCCTACCAGAGCCAACAGGAACACCCTGATACGCACTATTATGCCTCCTCTTTGGACCACCGCAAGAAGCTTTCGACAAATGGGTCGATCGCACCATCCATGACTGCCTGGATATTGCCTACCGTCTCCCCTGTCCTATGGTCCTTGACCATGGTATAGGGTTGGAAGACATAGGAACGGATCTGGCTTCCCCAGGTGATCTCCTTCTTGGCAATTGCATTCTTCTGCTGCTCTTTTTCCTTTTCCTGCCGATAATACTCGTACAAGCGGCTTTTGAGCATCTTGAACGCGAGATCCTTGTTCATCCCCTGGCTCCGTTCATTCTGACACTGGACCACAATACCCGATTCGAAGTGGGTGATCCTGACGGCGCTGTCCGTCTTGTTGACATGCTGGCCACCAGCACCACCGGCACGATAGGTGTCCAAGCGGTAATCCTCAGGCTTGATATCAACTTCAATGGTATCGTCGATCACAGGCGATGCATAGACACTGCTGAAAGAGGTATGCCTTCTTTTTTGGGAGTCAAACGGGCTTATGCGTACAAGGCGGTGCACTCCGGCCTCACCCTTAAGGTAGCCGAAGCTGTAAGCCCCACCGACCTTTATGGTGACACTCTTGATACCACCCTCATCTTCCTGAAGGTCAAGGATCTGACTTTTGAATCCACTCCTTTCACAGTAGCGCAGATACATGCGCATGAGCATGCTGGCCCAGTCACTTGCCTCAGTACCACCGGTACCGGCGTGAATGGTCAGGAAGCAGTCATTCTTGTCAAACTGACCGTCCAGGAGTGTCTTGAGCTTGAGTTTTTCATACTCACCAGACAGCGATTCAATTTGGGAGTCGATCTCTTCCTGTTCCTCGGTATTGTCAGGCTCGTCGGCATAGAGGTTGATAAGCTCTGCCATCTCATCCATTTTTTCGATGAGTTCCTTCCAAGGGAAATAGGAGTCTTTCAGGGCGTTCAGTTCACTGTAAAGTGTTTCAGCCCCCCTCTTATCTTCCCAGAATCCGGGTTCGAGAGTTCTTTTTTCAAGTTCTTTTATTTTGTCTTTAAGGTTGGAGGAGTCAAAGCCGCCTCCAAACGGTGTAGGCTTCTTCTTTCATATCTTCAAATAGTGACTTATTCTGAAAATGCATGGTGTCTCCTCAATCTTATTTGCGTTCGAGCCTGAGCCCAAGTGTATGTTTCTGCTCTTCACCAGGGGAGAGCGAGAGAGGCCAGACAAGAAGGTATAACGTGTGTTGGTAGAGTTCTTCCTCGCCCAACGTTGTCTTGTAATCAATACTATAGTCTTCTTTAAGCAAGGTAAAGCGTGTATCAGAAACCAGAGTTATAATCGTATTGTTGGGTTCATCAAAAATCTTGAAGGACTTGACCCCCTTGACGGTGACTTCCGGCTCTTCATAGGGGATGAGCTTGCGGTCTTCCATGACGAAGAAAGAAGTTGGAAGCTTCTTGGAGTCGACTGATAGCGGCATTTCACATCCATACATGAAGTCTATAGGTTCTTCGCCCTTGTTGGTGAGGGTAATTTCAAGAAGGACCGTATTTTGACGAAACTTGAAATGCTTCTCAACAGAGAGCTGACTGCCCATGATGGAGTTCTCTTCACAGGTGGCCTGTGCAAGATATTCAGTATTTCTCCTGTCGAGGACAGAAAGTTCGTACGTACTTCGACCCATATCAAGACAGTTCTTCTTGTCCCGCTTGTCGTACTCGTAAATGGGAAGGGATCTTGGGAAGAACACATCAGTGAATATCCTCTGCTTGGTCCCGCCTACTGGAGGGTGGAGGCTCTGAGAAGTTCCAAAACCGCTCAGAGGGGCGAATGTATCCCCATAGTTATAGAGCGAGGGAAGATAGGTAAGCTCACTGAGGGAGCCACCCTTTGCATCCACCACGGAGCTGATGTTCTTGCCTATGGTAAGGTATTCATCCAAATCATCAAGGTCATAGTCGGTACTTACCGGATAGGTGTAGTCGGGAGCTGTGAACAGGACAGAATCAGCTTCATGGATATAGCGCCAGACCAGTTTGCGAATGGAGGAGCGTAACATGGAGGCGTTTGCATCACAGACATACGGTCCGCCCTGAGACATCTTCTGCAGAAGCAGTTCAAGGCGTTTGCGGACATCCTTATCTTTCCTGTAGCTACGAGCCGAATCGAGCATGGAAGTAAACCTGCCGTAGAGGTACGTTAGCGACTCATCCTTGACAAAAAGATCGTTGAAGCAGGAGAGGTCGCTCCTCAAACAATCATGGCCATACCAACCAGCCTCCAGATATCCCCTTTTCATCGGCTCATTGGGGTCATCGATCTCCTCAATGGATGAGGGCTTGAAGCTACAGAGCAACTTGAACAGCTCTTCGGTCTGTTCGGGAGTTATCCCTCCTTGGCAAAGCTGGTCGACGTTGACCATCGCCGCACAGAAAGAGGACGAACACTCCTGTATCAGGGTCTTGAGCTTGGAATAAAACTGGGAAAAGCCGATCTCATTGGAAGCGAACTGCCTGACTAGAGAACCGACGGAGCTGTTGGTCGGAACGATCTGAACACTTTTCCCAAGTTCATGCATCTGGAATGGCTCTTGCAGGTAATCCTCGTCGCATATTGCATCAAAGGTGGAAATCATCACCCTATCGATACAGCAAATTGAGAGAGTATTGATGTATATCGGATTGAAGTACTGTGCATAGCACCAGAGGGTCTTGCTTCTCTGCCCATAGCGTTTCCTGATCCAGGTGGTATTCAACTCTATCTGGTTGGAACGGTCCTTGGGCGAGAGTAGAGAAAGGACGCTCTGGTCATAGGAGCCGGTGAGCAACTCCACCCTTCCCATTCGGGAGAGATCGCCTATGAGCATGTTCACTTCGGGGTGGGCTTTTTCCAGCCACTCCATAAGGAAGCTGCTCAGGTAGAGTTGCAACACGGCACCATTGTTACTGTGCAGATAGGTCAGCATCGGTTTGAACACAGATTCAAGCGCCCGTTCTAGAACGGGCGTGGGAGATCCAGCTGGAATCTGGCTGTAGGCGCCTATCAGTACTTTTTTCATTAATTACCGCTTAATAATACACTTCGTCGGACATGCCTCTGCAGCATCCGCTATCTGTGAGTGTGGCACAGATTGATCGAATGTCGAGAGAAATTTTTCAACCTTGCAACCGGACTCAGGGAATTTCCTTTCACAGATCATGCAACCTATGCAGGCTACACTGCACTGTTTGCGAATCTTCCCACCGGGTTCGTGGCTGTTGCACTCAATGACATACTCACTGTCCTCATAGATCATCTGCATGACACCATTCGGACAGATAGTAACGCACTTGCCACAGCTGATGCATGTCTCTTCATCGACGATGATGTATCCATCCTCATCCTTGGAGATCGCATCTACAGGACAGACTGCAATACAGCTGCCAAGATGGAGACACCCGTCCTTACAGGAGTTGTCCCCTGCAAAAAGAAGTGAAGCGGCGTTGCAATCAAGCATACCATCGTATTCATAGTCCTTAGTGGTAAACTCAATGTTTCCCCTACACATGACGTGGGCAACCTGACGGCGGGTATCGCCTGATGCCTCAATCTTCTGGCCCATAATTTCAGCCATCTTCGCATCCAGAGAAGATCCTCCGGGAGAGCAGAGACCGATCGGAGCCGCTCCCAGCGCTACGGCCGCTGCATAGGCATTACACCCTGCATAGCCGCAGACACCACAGTTAGCACCGGGCATGATCGGTTCAAGTGCCAGGACCCTGGGGTCCTTCTTTACAGCAAGCTTCTTTTCTGCAAAGGAGAGGCCATATCCAAACAAGCCGCCCAAGACGGCTATAACCAAAACAGCTAATACAATATTCATGGCTTCCTCCTTATACCAGATGCAGGTTTGTGATGAGTGACTTGTCAAATGCCATGAAGGCCAGAGCCATCAGGCCAGCAGAGACAAAGGCAATGGGCATACCTTGAAAGGATCTGCGCACTGGCTGGAGGTCCAGCCGCTCTCTGATGTTACTCATCAGCACAATGGCCAAGGTAAAACCTAGACCTGCTGCAAGACCGGCGGTAAAGGCCTCCATCACATTATATCCGCTGGTAATGTTGATGATGGCAATACCCAAGACAGCACAGTTGGTGGTGATCAGAGGAAGGAAGATTCCCAAGGCCTTGTACAAGGGAGGGCTGATCTTTTGAATTACCATCTCCAGCAACTGAACCAGTGAAGCTATGACCAGAATAAAGGAGAGAGTCTGCAGGTACTGCAGATTAAAGGGAACCAGCAGATAGTAGTAGATAGCCCAGGTCACAACCGAAGCTACGGTGGTGACGAAGGTGACAGAGGCTCCCATGCCGATAGCATTCTCACTGTTCTTGGATACCCCGATGAAGGGACAAAGGCCTAGAAACTGTACGAGAATGAAGTTATTGATAAAAATGAATGTTATTAGTATTGCAATATAGCTCATTTACTTACCCTTCTTGAGCGAGCTCTTCCAATCGAAGAACGCCTTCAGATATCCCATGACCAGAAGTGCACCGGGTGCAAGGGCCAAGACCCTCACCGGATTCTCATAGAACCAGGGGATAGTGATGACACCACTGAATCCACCTACGGGAAACAGGGTGATGGTACCCGATCCGAACAGCTCACGGATCAGTGCTATCAGCGTGATGGCCAATCCGAAGCCGATGCTCATGCCTATGGCATCGAGGGCACTGTCAAAGGTGGTGTTCTTGCTGGCAAAAGCCTCTGCCCTTCCAAGTATGATGCAGTTTACTACGATCAATGGGAGATAGACTCCCAAGGAGTTGTAGACAGCAGGAACGAAGGCATGCATCACCATCTCGGTAACGGTGACAAGGGAAGCTATGACTACAATATATGCAGGTATGTGGATGCTCCCGGGAATCACATTGCGCAACATCGAAATTATAATATTGCTGAAAAGCAGCACAAAGAATACCCCTGCGGTCATGCCGATCGCATTGGAGACCTGCGTCGATACGCCAAGTACCGGACAGAGTCCCAAAGCGACGACAAACACCGGGTTTTGTTCAAAGAAGCCTTTGGTCAACTCCTTCATATGATTATTTTTCACTTTGATCCTCCCAGACTCTTCACGTAGTCACTACCACCTGCTATCGCCTTACCTATCGCCATGAAGGTAACGGAAGAGCCGCTAACAGCCGCAGCATCGGAAGAGTCGAGCATATCCTTGGTAGTCGGCACAGCCTTAACCGAGCCAGTACCCTTGAACATGTCCATGTACCCTTCCTGTTCACTTTTCTTACCCAAGCCGGGTGTCTCACTATTGGTGAGCATCTTTGCAAAGAGCATCTCCCCTTCCAGGGTGTAGGAGGCTACCAATGTAAGCTCACCTCCGTAGCCCGCACCCTTGAGACCTACGATATACCCACGCTTCTCATTGTTTTCAGTAAGGGGGACTGTATAGATGACAAAAGGGACCCCTTGAGTCTCAGCCTGCTCCCCGACACTCCAGCCATTGCTTACGGCCTTGAGGGCCATCATCTCATTCTCACGCTCAGTCTGTGCAATGACCGGTGCCGTGATTGAGTTTGTCAAACCAAGGGCAAAGGCACAAACAGCACATATGGAGAGCAGTATGAATGCGTATTTCAGATTCTTTTTCATACCTTTTCCTCCTTCAGCTGTTTGCGATACTCACGGGTATCACCAAACTTACGGGGCACTATGTAGCGGTCGATGGTAGGGGTCACGATATTCATCAGAAGGATGGATACCGAGACCGCTTCCGGCATGCTTCCGAAAAATCTGAACAAAAAGGTAAAGAAGCCGCATCCAAGGCCGAAGATTATCTGGCCCTTACGGGTTATCGGTGAAGTAACGTAGTCAGTTGCCATAAACAATGCACCGAGCATCAGTCCACCGCTAAAGATCGAAGGGAAGAAAGATCCTGCAAAAAGGCCGAGCTCTGACGGTAATCCGCCGAATACCCAGCTCAGGAGGCCTACGCTGCCGAGATAGGTCAGTGGAACGTGCCATGTGATGATCTTTCGGATCAGCATGTAGATTCCACCCACCAGCAACAGAAGCGCACTCACCTCACCTATGCATCCGCCTACATTCCCTAGGAAGGTGTCGACCGAATATGCAGAGAAGCCAGTGAGTGACGATATGCCCTGGGCAAAGCCAGTGGCCGGATACCCTCCCTGGGCAAGCAGGGCTTTCGTATCAAGGCCCAGCTGTCCAGAAGCGATGGCAGTCTTGGTCAGCGAGAGAGGGGTTGCCGAACTTAGGGCATCAGGGGCGATTGAAGCGATGGTCCGAGGTAGCTTATAACTGCTCATAGGTGTGGTAAACGAAAAAAATACGAATACACGACCGGCCAGAGCTGGATTCACCCAGTTTGCCCCAAGACCTCCAAATGTCCATTTTGCCACAAAAATGGCAAAGACACTGGCAACGACAGGAATGTACAACGGAATGGTGGGAGGCATGTTAACCCCTACCAGCAGACCTGTGAGGAACGCAGACCCGTCCCAAAGGGTCGACTCCCCGCTCATTCTTCCCAACAGGTATTCACTAAGCATAGCACCGAGGATCGAAACCCCAAGCACCAGAAGGGACCTGAGCCCAAAGGCATAGATACCCCACAATGTTGCGGGCGCAAGTGCCAGCGAGACACTCCACATGATAGATGCCGTATCTGCTTTCGCATGGATATGCGGTGAAGCGGATACGGTCAATGAGGGTTTGTTCATTTCTTCTTTCTCCCCAACTTCTTTCCGGTCTTCATCCCATGTACCAGCGGAAGATGGGCTGGACAGACATAGGAACAACAGCCGCACTCTTTGCAATCCATGAGACTATGTTGCATGGCTTCTTCGTACTCGCCATTTGTAATATACCGATATAGGTGCGAAGGCATCAGGCCGATCGGACATGCTGCCACACAACGCCCGCAATTGATGCAGGGAGTATTTCTCTTTTTCTTTTGTGCCTGCAGTGCAAGCAGACCGCTCGAGCCCTTTGACATCGGGGTATTCTCATCAAAAAAGGAGAACCCCATCATAGGGCCACCGCTTACCAGTTTTTCAGGCTCGCTGGAAAAACCTCCGCAGAATGCAAGAAGATCGCTCATCTTGGTGCCTATGGGTGCAAGTATGTTCTTTGGCTGGGCGATGCACTCACCTGTAACGCTGATGACCCTTTCATACAGGCTCTTATGCAGGACAATAGCCTCATACAGGGCATGTGCGGTTCCGACGTTCGCTACTACGGCACCAATATCAAGAGGAAGCTTCCCTGAGGGAATCTCCTTATTGATGGTTGCCTTCAGGAGTTGCTTCTCATCGCCCTGAGGGTACTTGACCTTGAGTCCGATGATTTCGATTGGATAGCCTTTCTCCTTGGCTATTGCACTCAGATGCTCGATGCAGTCGATCTTGTTCATTTCGATGCCGATGATGATCCGTTTCGCATCGATGATCTTAGCCCCTATCATGGCTCCTATGAGCACCTCTTCACCTTTTTCAAGCATGATGCGGTAGTCAGCGGTCAGATAAGGTTCACACTCAACGCCGTTGATGACAAAAGCATCGACATGCTTGCCAGAGGGAATGGAAAGCTTGACATGAGCTGGGAAGGTGGCACCCCCCAACCCTACAATGCCCATATCCTTGACCTGAGCGAGAAGAGCGCTCGGATCTTGGGAAGCCCAATCAAATGTTTCAGTGGGTTCAGGATCCTGGTCCTCATCGGGTACAATGACGAAAGCATCACAATTGATGCTGTTTGCTAGGGTGACTTTGCGGATCTCTTTGATGGTACCATTGACCGGAGAGTGCACATCGGCACTGATGAAGCCGGAAGCACTTCCGATCTTCTCTCCCCGCATGACAGTATCACCCTTTGCTTTCAAGGCTTTTGCCGGTGCTCCAAGGTGCTGTGACAAGGAAATCAACAACTCAGAGGGCATGGGTAGACGTTCAATAGACTGAGCACTACTAAAACCCTTCTGGTCGTGGGGATGCACACCACCCTTGCTAAACGTAGGCACTTTCTGCATAGAAAACGCTCCTTACAACTAATATCTAAAACTCTCAGGGGAATTTTTACAAAATGCTGTTCTATTGTACAGGAAAATACGTATAATGGAAACCATGAATCGGATATTTAGATATGCTTTCTGGAAACTCAAAGGTACCAAAGTATATGCCTTGGTCGGTAAAAGCGGCACAGGCAAGAGTTTTCGTTCGAAACTGGTTGCCCAAAAATATGGGATCGATCTTATCATCGATGATGGGTTGCTCATACGCGGGGACCGCATACTTGCGGGAAAGTCTGCAAAGCGCGAAAGTAATGTACTTTCAGCTGTACGCACGGCAGTCTATGATGATCCCGAACACCAGGAACAAGTGATCAATGCCATCCAAAAGGAAAAATTCCATAAGGTGCTTATCATCGGCACCAGTGAAAAGATGATCTATAAGATAGCCAGCAGGCTCAACCTGCCCCAACCCGAAAAACTGTTCAGGATCGAGGATATTGCTACCAAGGAAGAGATTGATACCGCCATGCGCATCCGCTACACGGAAGGCAAACATGTGATTCCCGTCCCGTCCATAGAAATCACCAGAAACTATCCTCAGATCGTCTATGACACCATGCGGGTCTTTTTCAAGAAAAAGCACCGCTACCCTTTCAACAAGAAGGACATGAGTTTTGAGAAGACGATAGTGCGCCCTGAATTCAGCAAGTATGGGAAAGTTACTGTCAGCGAGGCAGCGCTTACCCAGATGGTAGCACACTGCCTTGATGAGTTCGACAGCCAGATCAAGGTGAAGCGTGTACAGGTCAAAATAAAAAGTGAGGGGTATGCCCTCACGGTAAAATTGCGTGTTCCCATGCAACACCATATAGCCACAACCTTAGGTGAACTCCAGGAGTACATTGCTGACAGCCTGGAGAAGTACGGCGGCATCTTCGTCGCGAGTGTCAATATTGAGATTGAGGAGTGGGCCTAGAGGTCGTGTGCCTCTGCACTTGTAGCGACCTTCTGCTCCTGTTCGACAGGGCGCCTCTGTCCGCGGCCCCTGCTCCTTCTTTTTCTGGAAGCAGCAGAGACCTCCCCCGAACCTTCGCTACGCTTGGGACGGGACGGACCCCTTCGCTGAGGCGGCTTGTTGGAGGGTCGCTGGTTACGCACACAGTTACGGGGGGTCTTGAAACCTCGGGCACTGAGCAGCCGTTCACTGGCAAGCTCCACTTCGTAGTTCGATGGGGTCATCGGACTTATAAGCACCTTGATCTGCCTGAAGGTCTCCTTGAAGCGCTCTTCAATGGTCAGCTGGTCATCAACGAAGACAATCAGGGGATCTACCAGAGCCTTGATCATATCTGCAAGCATCACTTGAGGACCCTTGTTCTCCTTGGCCAGCATGACCCGCTTGTCCAAATCCCTCAGGCTATCCTGCACTTGGGGGAACTTGCTGTAGATCGAGAAGCAGGGAAGCATGAAGACCAGAAGCTTGTATTTCTGCAACTCATTGAAAATCTCCCGGCTGTGACCGGAAGAGAGTATCTTGTTGACCTCTTCGGTGAGACGGCTAGTTGAGGTGCGGGACAGTTCATTGGAGTATTTTCTGATAGCCATGCGGATGTTCAGGCGCAAGGCAAAGCCTGTAGTGACCGAGTACTTTATCGCCCTGATCATCCGTACGGGGTCTTCCCTGAAGGATTCGTCGAGTGGAATTATGGAACTTATCCGTTTCTTCCTGAAGTCCTCCATGGCATTATTGAAATCAAGCAACTGGTTGGTGCTTGGGTCGTAGTAAAAGGAATTAACTGAAAAGTCCCGTCTTTTGGCATCCTGGTCGATGGAACCGAACACGTTGTTGTTCCCTTCCATCGCTTCTTCGCCACTACGGAAGGTGGAGACCTCATGGACCTTGTCCTTGAACACAAGGTGGACCAGCTTGAAGCGTTTGCCTATGATGCGTGCATTCCAGAACAACCGCTGTATCTGACGCGGAGATGCGCTTGTGGCTATATCAAAGTCCTTGGGTATCTGACCGATCATCAGGTCGCGCACCGCTCCCCCTACAAGGTAAGCTTCCGCTCCCGACTGCTGAAGTTTCTTAATCGCCCATACAGCATCCCTATCTATGAGGGCATAGTTGATCTTATGTTCTTTTTGCGTGTAAATATTTGCGACCGGGACTGTCTTTCCATGTTCATCTTGTTTGTATCTAATTAGCATCTTGCTCTCAATGTATTGGTATTGGCAAAGAACCGCATATTGCAGAGCACAAGCGATTCGTTATACACTATTTGTACACCATCCACGCCAAAAGCACAACAGGAGTATCAGATAATGAGAGTTGAAAGAGAGAAACGCACCATCATAGAACCCAAGGTACTAAAGGGATTCCGTGATTTCCTTCCTTCCATGGAGATTCCCAAAAAGGCGATCGTCAACAAGCTGGAAGAGCACTTCTCCCTCTATGGATTTGTGCCCATAGACACTCCAGTCCTCGAATATACTGAAGTCCTTCTGGGAAAGGGAGGCGGGGAAACCGACAAGCAGATCTTCCATTTCCTAGACAATGGAGAGCGTGATGTGGCCATGAGGTTCGACCTCACAGTCCCTTTCGCAAGGTTTCTCGCACTGCACCAGAATGAACTGGCCTTTCCTTTCAAACGCTTCCATATCAATAAGGTCTGGCGGGGAGAAAATCCACAAAAAGGCAGGTATCGTGAGTTCACCCAGTGCGATTTCGATATAGTCGGTGCTGATAATGCTGAGGCGGACTATGAAATACTTGCCATGATGGAGAGCTCCTTTCAGGTGATGGGAGTCACTGATTTCAAGTTCTCCGTCGCCCATAGGGGGCTTTTCAATGCGTTTCTCACCCATCTTGGCGTCGAGGAGAAAAGCACCGAGATTCTTAGGATAGTGGACAAACTGAAAAAGATCGGAACCGATGAGGTATCGGCATTGCTAAAGGAGTGCACCGGCACAAAGGAAAAGGCCGAGGATATCCTCAGCTACATCAACGTTGAAAATCCCGACGAACCCTTCCTCACCACCTTGGAGAGGCTGAGCAGCCTCGCGGGCGGTGAAATTGAGCACACCGCAAGGATGAAAGCGATCTATGGCTACCTCAGCGATGCAGGCATTGAGGATCACTTCACCTTGGACCCTTCAATCACCAGGGGCCTCGATTACTACACAGGCATCGTCTATGAGACCTTCCTCACCGAGCTGCCCCATTTCGGCTCAGTCTGCAGTGGCGGCCGGTACAATGATCTTGCATCCCTATACACCAAGGAACAGCTGCCCGGGGTAGGATCGTCAATCGGCCTTGACCGGCTCCTGGCCGCTTTGGAAGAGCTTGAGAGCCCCGTCATACAGAGAGCCAGCTCTTCGGACCTCATCATCCTCTGCCTTGATGAGAGCTTGAGAAGTTGGTATGACCAGCTTGCAAGGCGCTTCAGATCTGAAGGCATACGTACCGATGCCTATCTTCTGAACAAGAAAATGGGGGCTCAGTTCAAATATGCAGAGGCCAACCATATACCTTATGGCTTAAGTTGTGGCACTCTTGAGAAGAGCGCAGGGAAAGTAACCCTTAAAAATCTGAAAACAAGGGAGATGCATCAGATGATAAGCATCGAAGAAGCAATCTCCATAATTAAAAGGAATTAATTTGAAAGATATGAAAATGTTACCTGTGTACCAACACAGGAAGGAAATTCTCAATGCACTTGAAAAAAATCAGGTGATCATAGTGGAAAGCCCTACCGGAAGCGGCAAGACAACCCAGCTTCCCATAATCCTCCATGAGGCAGGCTACACGAGCTCACTCATGGTGGGAATCACCCAACCTAGGCGGATAGCCACCCTCAGCGTTTCGGATTATATCCGAAAGCAGGTGAACAGCGCCCCTGACTTTGTCGGCTACAAGATGCGTTTCGATGATACGACCAGCTTCAATACCAGGATAAAGGTCATGACCGACGGAATCCTACTTATGGAACTGAAGGCAGACCCGCTGCTGTCCAACTATTCGGTCATACTTGTCGATGAGGCCCATGAGCGGTCACTGAACATCGACTTCATTCTCGGACTCCTGCAGGATGTCATGAAGAACAGGGCGGATTTCAAGGTCATCATCTCAAGCGCCACCATCAACACCAAAGTGTTCAGCCAGTTCTTCAGCGATGCACCAGTCATCAGCATTGACGCCAAGATATGGCCCATTGACGTAGTCTACCACCCTCTCAAGCAGGAGAACCTCGAACACCAGGTTGAGGCTATCACCAAGATAGTCATGAAACAGGCTCGCAAAAACATGGGGGACATACTGGTCTTCATGAGTGGGGAGTTTGACATAACCAACTGCGTGAATGCCCTTTTTATGGCTGATACAGAGAAATTGCTTGAGATATACCCCCTGTTCGGACGCTTGAGCAAGGAGGAACAGGAGTCTGTCTTCGACGATACAGGAGAAGGCAAGACCAAAGTGGTCGTCGCTACCAACATCGCAGAGACTTCCGTCACCATCGACGGTATCACCGCAGTCATAGATACGGGAATCGCAAAGATAAACTTCTACAACCAGAAGGACTTCACCTCCTCCCTCGTACCCCTTCCAACCAGCCGAAGCAGCTGTGACCAGCGAAAAGGAAGGGCCGGACGGACCGCCCCCGGAGTCTGTTACCGCCTCTACAGCGAAGAGGATTTCAAGGACAGGATGCTCTACGGCACAGAAGAGATACTGAGGACCGACCTGAGTGAAGTCGTGCTTAGGATGAGTGACCTGGGAATTTATGACTATGAAAACTTCCCCTTCATCACCCGACCGAAAAACAGCGCCATCAAGAGCGCTGAAGATACCTTGAGGTTTATCGGAGCCATTGACGAAAAGCGTCATCTGACCACCGTAGGCTCCCTCATGTGCAAGTTTCCCCTACTTCCCCGTCACTCAAGGGTACTTGTCGAAGCATTGGTACACTACCCGGATGTACTTGAGGAGGTGCTCATAGCTGTCTCCTTCCTCTCAACAAAGAATCCGTTCCTCTTCACCCCCGGCGAAGAGGACCTCTCCCGTGCTGCGCACAAGAAACTCAACAATTCCGAATATGGGGATTTTGTCTCCTATCTGAATATTTTCAAGAAATATACAGCAAACACCACAAAAGAAGCCAAAGAGCGGTTCTGCAAAAAGTTCTACCTTGATTATCAGGGAATGCAGGAAATCGTCCACGTTGACGAGCAGCTCGGCGAAATCTGTGGCGAGATCGGTTTCCCCCTGACCAGTGGAGGGAATATCCGTGAGTATCTCAGCTGCATCGCCAGCGGACTCTTGCAGTACATCTGCATCAAGGCTGAACGCAACATGTACAAGAGCCTCACTGCAAACCAGGTATTTATCCATCCTGGAAGCGCGTATTTCAAAACACTGCCCCAGTTCATCATCGCAGGTGAGATAGTCCAGACCAGCAGGATGTACGCCCGCTCGGTAAGCCCGCTCGAAAAGGCGTGGCTCGACGACATCAACCCAGATATCTACAAGCGGCTGACCGCCCTTACTCAAAAAGGCGAGAAGAAGCTCTCTGCCAAGGAGCTGCGCAAGCAGAAGCAGGAAGAGGAGAAAATCGAAAGCAGTGCAAAGGGTAAAGCTGTCGTCTCAGTCTACAAGCGCAATTACCCGACAGTCATGCTGGGCAAGAAACAGAAACGCAATGTTGCGATCATACCCCTTGAAGATTTGAACTACCTATACCAGACCAATGAAAAGGCCCCGAAACGTCCGAAGAATTTCCCTGCAGCACTGCTGTATCAAGGGTATTATATCCACTATGGGGACAAGTTCTTCTCAATCCTTGACCTGCATGGAAAGATAGATGTGCAAAAGGGAATCGTGGACAATCCACCGAGAAGTATCTACACCATCGCCGACGGGCAGACACTGGTGGACAATCTGAAATGGATCATGACCCTTTGTAAGAGCAAGAAAGAGCGCAAGATCCTTGGATTTGTCTCGTTTGAGGAGAGTGGTGACGGGAATTTCCGCTTCACCTTCAACGCTGACGGCTTTGATGCGCTGGACAGCGCCCTATATACCCTTCTTCAGCTTGCTGACAGGTTTGAGGATGCAGGTGAGAAAAAGCTTGCCGATCAGACTGGCAAGCTTTACGGCACCTTATTGAAAATGGTCGAATAGACTAGAATATCGGCTTTGCAATCACCAAGTGTTGCACAGTCTGTATTTCAAGAGGCTTGAGAATTGCCTTGCCCTGACCTTCAAGCAGGACAAAGAGCACCTTTCCGGCCTCTTTTTTCTTGTCCTTGGACAGATGCTCCCTAAAATCGATCCAATCGCCCCTGCCAATGCGGTAGTCCATATTGTACCCATAGGATTTGAATAGCTTGGTCGCCCCTGAGGCATACGCCTTCTCGGTCACTCCCAGCGAAACACCCGCTTCAAGAGCCCTCCCTGTCCCCCACGCCACGCACGAGCCGTGACCGAAAAGACCGAAGTGTGAGGAGGACTCCAGGGCATGGCCGAAAGTATGGCCCAGATTGAGCATCTGCCTGATGCCCAGCGTCTCTGTGGGATCCTGCTCGATGTACCATATCTTGACCGCAAGGGAGAGGTCCAAAAGTCGCTGGAGGGTCTCACTGTCCCTTGCAAGTATCTCATTCTTTTTGGTCAGAAGAAGCTTGTAGAGCTCTTCATCCTGGCTGAGCAGGGCGTGCTTGATCACCTCGGCCAGACCGTTGAGGAACTCCTTCTCGCTGAGGGTACGCAAGGTATCGAAACTGATGAGTATCTCATCAGCGGGATAGAAGGAGCCGACCATGTTCTTCAGGCCCCTGAAATCTATTGCAGCCTTACCTCCGACCGAGGCATCAACCATGCAGAGCAAGGTCGTGGGTACCAGGGTAAGGTGACATCCCCGCATATATACAGATGCTGCGAATGCCGCCATATCGCAAACCACCCCCCCTCCAAAGCCGATGATACGCCCATCACGGCCCAGACCCTCATCCATGGCCGCGAAAAGTATCCTTTCAAGCGATACGAAATTTTTGGAAGACTCCCCACTCTCCAAGACAACATGTACAGGGGGAAGCTGCTTGAAAAGCTTTGCCGTATTGGTGTCGAAAACCCAGAGGACCGAGCGTCCGTAATTACCCAAATGGGAAGAAAGATCCTTCAAGTCATCCGCTAGAAGTATCGTGCTCTGCTTGCCATTGGCAAGCGTTACCGTGCGTAATGTATTCATACCCTCATTTATACCGTTTGTAGAGGGGAAACACAAGGAGGAAAAACTGATGCGGGCTCTTGATGAACCTGCGTATCGACTTGAATTAATAGCCAAATTCGAGGACAATGCAACCCATGACAGAAATACACTATTTTGACCATGCCGCTACGACTCCGATGAGTCAGAGGGCAATTCAAAGATATGCAGAAACAGCCTCCTCATACATCGGCAATCCCTCAGCTCTCCATCAGGAGGGCATTAGGGCCAAAGCCCTTCTCGAGGAACTAAGGGATACCTTGGCGAACCATTTGGATGTGCAACCCTCCTCCCTGTATTTTACAGGAGGCGGCACCGAGTCCAATGCGATAATTTTGAACCACCTCCTTTGGAAACCTCAGAGAGCCGAGATAATCCTCACCAATATAGAACACCCCTCCATCAAGGAGGTCGGGACCCTTTTCAGACAGCTTGGATGGAAAGTGATCTTCTTGGATGCCCCCGACGGCTTTATCCGTCCATCCGACCTGGCCAATGCCCTGACAGATAAGACACGCCTGGTATGCTCTCTTCTGGTAAACAATGTGGTAGGCTCCATCCAGCCGATCGCCGAACTGGTCGATGTCGTACGGGAAAAGGAAAAGATCACAGGACGGAAAATACATTTCCATACCGATGCGGTCCAGGCCTTAGGAAAGGTCCCCTTCTCCCTTACGGCACTGGGAGTCGACAGCGCCTCCTTTAGTGCACACAAGGTGAACGGTCCCCGAGGGGTGGGACTGCTGTACAATACCAATGTCTCCGTCACAGCACTCAACCGGGCAGGAGAGCAAGAGAAAGGATTGCGCGGGGGTACGGAAAACCTCAGCGGCATCGCATCGATGGTAACAGCTATCGAAGATGCGTATGAAAACATGGATACTAATTATAACCATGTTATGAAAATAAATGCTTTCTTGAGAGAGGAGCTCTCTTTCCTCCCCATACTCTCACCTTCAGAACTGTATTCACCGTATATACTCACTGTTTCAGTAAAACCCTGGCCCAGCGAAGTATTCACCAGAATGCTCTATACAAAAGGCTTTTGTGTATCTTCAGGCTCAGCCTGTTCCAACAATACAAAGCAAAAAAGCCAGGGGGTGCTCCTCTCCATGAATGTCCATCCCCTTGATGCCAAAAGCAGCCTGCGTCTCTCTTTCAGCGGAGAGACTACGATAGAGGAAGCCGGGCTACTCGCCTCGGCTATTCACTCAACCTTCAAGGAGCTAACATGAAAGATTCCACCCTCTACCTCGTAAGACTCGGGGAAATATCACTAAAAGGCCTGAATCGCGATTTTTTTGAAAAACGGCTCAAGCTCAACATCAAAGCCAAACTCAAGCCCTACCGCACGGTAGTTTCCAAGCAAAAAGGCCGCCTTTACTTTGAAATTAGCAACGAATGTCCAGAGGAACAGGCTCAAAAAGCCTTTAGAACCACTTTTGGAGTGGTAGGCTTCTCCAAGTGCATACGCTGCGAAAAAGATATGGACATCATCAAGGCCAATGCAACCCTTCTTATCAAGGAAGAACCGTTCGCATCGGGTACCGGTACCTTCAAGAGCGAAACAAGAAGAGCTGACAAACAGTTCCCCTTGAGCAGCTACGAGATAGACTGCGAACTGGGAGGGGTTGTCCTTTCCGCCTATCCTGAAATGAAGGTTAATGCAAAATATCCTGATAAAACCATTTTCTGTGAAATACGTGACAAGGCATACCTGTACACCTCCCCACAACCAGGCCCTGGAGGCCTGCCGGTCAACACAGCGGGAAAAGGTATGCTTCTGCTTAGCGGAGGCATAGACAGCCCTGTGGCGTCCTACAGGATGGCCCAGCGAGGCCTTAAGCAGGAGTGCATCTACTTCCATGCAGCTCCCTATACCAGTGAGCAGGCCTTGCAGAAGGTTGAGAAACTCGCTTCCCTCATCGCACCTTACCTGCAAGGGACCCGCTTGCACGTGGTTCCCTTTACAGATGTGCAACTCTGGATACGGGACCATAGCCCCGAGGACGAGCACACCCTGATGTTCCGTGCAGCGATGATGAAGGTGGCGAACGCCATCTCCCTGATGCAGGATGGCAGTGCTATCGTCACAGGAGAGGCCCTTGCCCAGGTTGCAAGCCAAACCTTGGAAAGCATGGTATTCACCGACAGCATGAGCGACCAGCTGGTACTGCGTCCGCTTGTGGGGATGGATAAGCAGGAGATCATGGATATTGCCAAGAAAATCGGAACCTATGAAACCTCCATTCTCCCCTATGAGGACTGCTGCATCATCTTCAGTCCGAAACACCCGCTTGTCCGCCCGAACAAGAGAAGCGTCACAGCACATTTTGAAGCGATGGAAATTGAAGAGTTGCTTGAAAAAGCGATAGAAGATACAAAAACTGTGGATTTCGGCCCTGATGGCAACCGCAGGGAGTGATCGTATATAGACACTTTATGCAAATGTGTATAAAACTCTAGATATTCACTATGATAAGTAGGGAAATTTAGGTATTGTTTCTGTAAGCGGGAGGCATTTCGGTGAGAATCGGATTAGATGTTGGCTCCACCACCATGAAAAGCGTGGTCCTTGATGATACTGGAAATCTTGTACATGCACAGTACACTCGTCATTTTTCTCAAATTCGGGAGACTGCAGTAACTTTGCTCTCTGCTGTTCTTGAGGAATTTGGCGACAAAGACATAACTATCAGCATTTCCGGTTCTGCCGGAATGGGCCTGGCCCAAAACCTGGACCTTACGTTTGTCCAGGAGGTCTATGCGACACGTCTTGCGGTAAGGCACTACCTTCCCAGCAGTGATGTAGTCATCGAACTCGGAGGGGAGGACGCAAAAATCCTCTTCCTGGGAGACCAGATGGAAGTGCGTATGAACGGGACCTGTGCCGGAGGTACAGGCTCATTCATCGACCAGATGGCTTCCCTGCTTCATGTGAGCCAGGATGAGATGGACTCGCTTGCCAGCAAGGCCCAACAGACCTACTCCATAGCTTCCAGATGTGGGGTGTTTGCCAAGAGTGATGTCCAACCCCTACTCAATCAAGGGGCCGCGAAAGAAGACCTGGCCCTTTCGATCTTCTACTCTGTCGTCAACCAGACCATTGCGGGCCTTGCCCAGGGAAGGCCCATAAAAGGGCAGGTGGTCTATCTTGGCGGACCTCTTACCTTCTTCCCCCAGCTACGCAAAGCGTTTGACCTTACCCTCAAGCTTGAGGGCAACTGCCCGGACAATTCCCTCTACTTCGTGGCTTTGGGAACAGCTTTGGCCAGTAATGACATTACGCTTTCTCTCAAGGAACTGATCCGAATCGTTGAGGAGACCGAGGTCAAGGTCAACTATACCTCGATCCCTCCCCTTTTCAAGGATCCACAGGAATACGAGAGCTTTTCAAAGAGACATTCCAATGCGAAACTAGCTTATGGCGACCCTGAAACCTATGAAGGGGATGCTTTTGTAGGAATCGATGCAGGATCGACCACAGTCAAGGTGTGCATACTCGACAATGAGTCCCGGGTGCTCTATAGCCGCTATCAGAGCAACAACGGTAATCCTGTCCAACTGGTCAAGGAGTTCCTCAGCACCTTCATGGTCACGTATCCCAGGATATCTCTTGTCAAAGGGTGCTCCACCGGATACGGGGAGCATCTCATCAAGCAGGCCTTTGACCTGGAGTACTCCCTTGTCGAGACAATGGCCCATTACACCAGTGCAAAGGCTTTCAATCCCCAGGTGGACTTTATCATCGACATCGGGGGCCAGGATATCAAGTGCTTTAAGATCGCCGATGGTTTCATCGACGACATCTTCCTCAATGAGGCGTGCTCATCAGGATGCGGATCCTTCTTGCAGACTTTTTCAAACGCCTTGGGCTATACTCCCGAACAGGCGGCCAAACTCGCCCTTGGAGCACAACATCCGGTGGATTTGGGCAGCCGATGCACAGTCTTCATGAACAGTTCGGTCAAACAGGCACAAAAGGACGGTGCTTCCGTTCCTGACATCTTTGCCGGCCTTGCCATCAGTGTGGTGAAGAATGCCCTATACAAGGTCATCCGGTCCACTGACCCCTCGATGCTCGGTGAACATATTGTGGTTCAGGGGGGGACATTCCTCAATGATGCGGTGTTACGTTCATTTGAGATGGAGCTTGGCTCGAATGTTGTCCGTGTCCAGGAAGCGGCCCTGATGGGAGCATATGGTTGCGCCCTCTATGCTAAGAAAATGCATCAGAGCGTCCCCTTGGGGACTACCCTGCTGCAACTCGACCAGCTGAAACATTTCTCCCACACCACCAAGACCCTCCATTGCAAGGGATGTACAAACTACTGTCTCTTGACCGTCAACCGCTTCGACCACGAACGGAAACTGATCAGCGGGAACAAATGTGACCGTATCGTCAAACCCGAAAGCTTCATCAGCGACCCCAAAGAGCTGAACATTTACGCTTTCAAGCAGCAGTATCTGGCACAGTTCAAGCCATCCATGAACAGGAGGGGAAAGATAGGCCTTCCTTTCCAGTTGAATTTCATGGAGCAACTCCCCTTCTGGCATTCGTTCTTCTCGTATTTGGGCTTTGAGGTTGTGGTCTCCCCTCCGTCGACCAGGCAGACCTATCTTGACGGGCAGTCGACCATCCCCAGCGACACGGTCTGCTATCCTGCAAAGCTGATGCACGGACATATCCAATACCTCCTGGATGAGGGGGTAAAAACCATTTTCTATCCCTGCAGCAGCTACAACATCGATGAGCACAAGGGAGACAACCATTTCAACTGTCCTGTCGTCGCCTACTATCCTGAGGTGTTGAAAAACAATATCCCCGCCCTACAGGAAGAAGGTATAACCTTCATCAGCGACTACCTATCTTTGGCGGACCGCTCCTTCCTTCCCAAACGGCTCTATGCTGTACTGGGGAAACCCTATGGCATCGCCAACAAGGAGATCAGGCAGGCTTGCAAGCGTGGCTACGAAGCTCATGAGGCATATCTGAAAGCAATCCGGAAACAAGGTGAGATCATCATCGAAAATGCCCGAAACAAGAAATGGCCCATCATCGTCCTCGCCGGCCGCCCTTATCATCTGGATAGCGAGGTAAACCATGGAATCGACCAGTTGCTGCTGCAGTGTGAGTGTGCCGTCATCAGTGAGGACACCATTGCACACAAAATGAAAAAAGAGAGCCGTAAGGTCCTCAACCAGTGGCCTTACCACGCCCGTCTCTATGACGCGGCGAGGTATGTGCTCAGTCAGCAAGACATGAACCTCATCCACCTGGTCTCCTTCGGCTGCGGCCTTGATGCGGTAACCAGTGATGAGATCAGAGATATCCTTCATGATAGCGAAAAGATTTACACCCAGATAAAGATCGATGAGATTACAAACCTCGGGGCTGTTAAGATCCGTATCAGAAGCTTGTTAGCGGCACTTGAGGAGGGTAACCGGTAATGGCAGTCAAGTTTACGAAAGAGATGAAGAAAGAGTACACGATACTCATCCCCAACATGTCCCCGGTGCATTTCACCTTGGTCAAGGAGGTATTCATCAATCATGGCTACAAGGCCATCCTCCTGGAGAACGAGGGACCCAATGTCATCAGGGAGGGCTTGAGATACGTGCACAACGACATCTGCTACCCGGCCCAGCTGGTCATAGGGCAGATGATCGACGCTTTAAAGAGCGGACTCTATGACGTGGACAAGACTGCCTTGGTGATCAGTCAGACAGGTGGAGGATGCCGGGCAAGCAACTATATCTTCCTTCTGAGAAAGGCCTTGAAACGTTGCGGGCTGGAGCAGATTCCTGTCATCAGCCTCAACTTGAAGGGAATGGAGAAGAACCCCGGTCTCAAGCTTACCCCCTTCATGCTGCTGCAAGCGTATGCCGGCTTTGTCTATGGGGATCTTCTGATGACTCTTTCAAACCAGGTCCGACCCTATGAAACAAACAAAGGGGAAGCCGACTCCCTGGTCGCCAAATGGACAGCCATCCTTTCAGAAAAATTTGCAAACAACAGGGGCTACATCGGGTGGGCCATGAAGAACAACCTCAATGCCATAGCCCGGGAATTCGCCCAGATACCCGTCGCCAAGACAGATAAGATCAAAGTTGGAATCGTAGGTGAGATCTACATGAAATACGCCCCTCTGGGAAACAACAACCTCCAGCAGTTTCTTGAGGATCAGGGCTGTGAGGTGATGGTCCCCTCCATGATGGGATTCCTCTACTATGGGGCTGACAACGCCATCACCGACCGAAAATACTATGGTGGAAGGTTTTTTTCCTCCCTTTTTACCCAATGGGGGATGAAACTGCTGTTCATGGTCGAGAAGATGTCCCTAGAAGCAATAAGAAAACAGGGATGTTTCACCGTCCCGTCCACCTATGTCGAACTGAAGAAACTCAACGAAGGTATCCTCGATTACGGAGTCAAGATGGGAGAGGGCTGGCTTCTCACGGCGGAGATGCTTGAGCTGGTCCATATAGGGTATAAGAACATCGTCTGCACCCAACCCTTCGGCTGCCTACCCAACCATATCTGTGCAAAGGGCATGATCAGGACAGTGACGGAGAAAGCCCCCGATGCGAATATAGTGCCCATCGACTATGACCCGTCGGCGACCCATGTGAACCAGGAAAACCGCATAAAGCTGATGCTGGCAATTGCAAAGGAAAAACTGGAAGCTAACAATCAATAAGCCTATTTGCTGCTGCGCCTCCTCCTGCCTCTGTTCTCCTCCCATGTTATTTAGTATATTCAATGTATGAAGAAATTAATGATAACCGGGTCACCTGAACTGCAAATGCTCGTTCGTACCCATATTGAAGAGATTGCAAAGCGAAAAGATGAACTGATTCACATTGGTCTCCCTGGCGGAAGAAGTGCCGGACACCTTATCCAAGGCATGCTTGGTCTGGATGATTCTGTCTTCAAACGAATCAGGCTATACCTCCTTGATGAGAGGCTCAGCGGTGAATTGAACTCAGACACCCTCATGGAAGCGGGTCTGGACAAGGCCGTTGAGAGCAAGAGATTTGCCAAATCCAGCCTGACCGTCCCACGTGTAGGCAAACCCTTGCTTGAAAACAAGAGCACAAAGTTTGACCTTGTCTACCTGGGGATTGGTGAGGATGGTCACGTAGCCTCCCTATTTCCCGGATCCTACCCTTCAGAAGATTCCGGACAGACTGCTCTAATCACCAACTCACCGAAACCCCCTAGCGAAAGGGTCACTTTTACCTACAGAGGTTTTTTGGACCATGCACAGCAGAGCCCTGTATACCTACTGGCCCTTGGCGAGGGAAAGCGGGAAGCACTCAATCGATTGCTCTCCGACAAGGAGACAGCAAACACCCTTCCCTGCTCCTTCTTCTTCCACCATGACTTTCCTGTGACGATAATCACCGACATCAAGGAGTGACCCAATGAAAAGAATCATCATACAATACGGCGGGACAGGGGATTTGGCCCTGAAAAAACTTTATCCTGCATATGAGCAGCTCATAGGTAAAGGCTTTGAATTTGATATTCTTGCCCTTGGCAGAAGGTTTGAGGACCGCGCGGCTTTTGTAGACACCATCATAGACAAAAGTGCGGCACCAGAATTCCTTGAGCACCTAGATTACCTTCCATACGACATGGCAGACCCCAAGGCGACCAAAAACCTTACAGAAAAACTCAAGTCCATGGTCGTGGGCAAGGAGAGCGTGGAGCTTATCTACTACCTCGCCCTACAGCCCTCCCTCTACGAGGAGGCCATCCATCAGATACAAGAAGTCGACTCATCCATGGACTGTATCTGTACCCTGACCAAGAAGATTGTGGTGGAGAAGCCCTTTGGCTTTGACCTTGAATCCGCTGTCCGCTATAACAGGATCCTTGAAACCGCCTTTGAAGACAAGGAGATATTCAGGATCGACCACTACCTGGGCAAGGAGTTCATGCAAAACCTGCTCATCATGCGTTTCCACAATGACATCATACGCAGTATCTGGGATAAGGACTCGATTGAAAGCATACAGATCATCTTTGATGAGACTCACGGGGTGGACCAGAGGCTCGGTTTCTATGAGAAGATCGGGGTGGTTCGCGATACCATCCAGAACCATATCATGCAGATAGTGACCTACCTTACCATGAATGAGCCCGCCTCTCTCTCATCTGAGGACATTGCTGTTGAAAAAGTGAAAGTGCTCAAGGCAATTTCCTCTGTAGAGGAGTTCTCCATGGGCAGATATGAATCCTTGGGTGCAAACAGCGGACATGTCGTCGACGTGCCTACCTATGCAGCCCTCAAGCTCTATGTAAATACGTACCTTTTTGCAAATATCCCCATCTATGTCCGCACAGGAAAGATGCAGGCTGAGGCAAAGAGCCTCATCTATGTGAAGTTCAAGAATACGACAAAAGATGTCATGCACGACCAGAGCATCGCAGAGAATGCTGTGATCATCAACATCCATCCTGAACTGACCATAGACATCAGCGTCAACCTGAAACAGCCCAACACATCCTGGAAATCAAAGCCTGTGCGCTTCCGGTTTAACCAGGCTGAGACCTTCGGAGCCAACACACCCGAAGCGTATGAGCAGATCCTGCAGAAAATACTGCAGGGGGACAAGAGCCTCTTCCCCACCATGAGGGAGATCACAGAATCCTGGAGGATTGTTACCCCCATGCTGGAACATGATGACCATACGGAGGTCTACCCTGTAAGGACCCTGCCTCGCTTTGCGAACCAGCTGGCAGATAACAACAACTTCACATGGTACATCTAAGGATATTTCCATCAGGAACCTAGAAACGGTTCCGACCATAGCGACGAAAATCAAATCAGAAGCTATTTAACTACCCTCGCTCCCTTTAGGCAAAAAAGAGAGCGAGGGTATTTTTCCTGTCCAGAAAAGAACTGAGCCAATCCTGACAAGGCATAGGGTTCTCTAACGTAAACGGCAAATGCCAACGTCAAAGAAACAAGTCACATCCCAAGCCCCTCTGATACTGCACTCCTTTTTCAAAGGAGCCTCTGAGCCGATTAGGCTCAACTCTTACCGGAACTTTGGACTATCATGAGAAGATGAGTATATAGAATGTCAGCGTCATGGGTTACTATGATTGGAAGAAGGAGATTGCAGCAATGGTTGAAAACAGATTCAGTAAAAAAGTTTGTGTGGTTACAGGAGGTGCAGGAGAAATAGGCGTCGCAACTGCCCTACGCCTGGCCAGTGAAGGTTCTGATATAGCTCTGATCGATCTGAAAGATATGAAAGATGCTATTCAAAGGATTACGATGATAGGGGTACGCTGCATCGGATATAATTGCAATGTAGCCGATTATGGTGAAGTGGAGGAGACGGTGAAAGCGATTCAAAAAGACTTTACCACAATTGACATGCTCTTCAACAACGCAGGTATCCAAGGTGCCTTCAGCCAGATACACACCTACCCTGTAAAGGATTTCCATCAGGTGATATCGATCAATCTCATCGGTGCCTTCCATGTACTTCGGGCAGTATCGGCAGTGATGGTAGGGCAAAAATCCGGAGTGATCGTAAACACCGCTTCCATGGCAGGAGTCGGTGGTCCGGTGAATATGGCAGCCTATGGGGCTTCCAAGTTTGCTCTTGTCGGCCTCACTCAGACTGCAGCCAAGGATCTCGCCCCTTACAATATCAGGGTCAATGCCATCAGTCCCGGCTATATGGGCCCAGGCTTCATGTGGGACAGGCAGGTCGATCTCCAGGCTGCTGCAAACTCGCAGTACTACGATAAGGACCGCAGTGTAGTGGCCAAACAGATGGTCGGCGAAATCCCTATGCGTCGCTATGGCTCAATTGATGAAATTCCCGGTACCGTAGCCTATCTGATGAGTGAAGACTCATCATTTACAACAGGTGAAAACATTAAGATTTCCGGTGGAATCTAACCATGACAATGTATAAAAGCCCAGTCAGTATGGTTTCTATAAAAGAAAACTTATGGATCATCATACCAGCGAACACTGGCAAGCCTGTCATGAAATAGGAGGTGTTGTACATGTATTGTGTGTACCGCCATACTTCAGGAGTAAGGAATGCGCCTAATAACTAATTCTCAAGATACTAACGGACGCTTTAGAAATGTTCTAATCAATGAAGCGAAAAATGATGCTATCTGCATTGCCTCAGCATTTTTCACCGATTGGGAAACCCTAGAAAAAATCATACATCAAAACTGTTCGGTGTCACTAATTGTCAGGCTAGGGAAAGGAACGAGCGTTGAAGCGCTTGAAAAAGCTTTCGCGCACAAAAACGTGGATATCAGGTTTTTTAACGATGAGCATTTTCACCCGAAATTCTATATTATTGGCCAGAGGATAGCTTTTTTGGGATCTGCAAACTTCACGAATAACGGTCTTTATAGAAACCAAGAAGTTGTAATCGAAATCACAGAAAAGGAAACAATTTCAGACTTGCACCAGATATTTGACAATTATTGGCAGCAAGCAAAACCACTGACAAACAAAGACCTGGAATTATTCAAGGCCTTCATGAAAGATAAAATACCGGAAGAGAGAACCGATTTCAACTTTGCAAAGATGCTAGCAAATATGATGGGTTCGTATTTCTTTAACAATGCAGGAATTGAAGAGAAGAAGATGACTCCTCTAGAAAAATCAATTATACGTTTCCAAAAAGAATATCAAGACTTCCTCTCCTCTTATGGGCACCTCACAGATATATTTGAAGAGTTCGGACAGCGAAGGTGGCACTCAATCCCATTGCGGATAGAAATAGACCGATTTGTCTGGTGGGTGGGAGAGACGTATGGGGCAGATGAAAAATACAGGCCGAGTACAGGGCTTTCCAGGATACAAGTCGCTTCAAGAGTGAAATCGTTCATTCCCGAATTTATTGCCAGTAATGACAAATGGCTTGACCACGATGCTGTTCCACGGTATCAACAAGTTGCCAGTGCTTTTTCAAGCAAAGAGAAACTTGAGACCATGAGTAACGAGGATATAGCAGATATTTTAGGATATGGAGTCTTCTCATTTAGCAGTTACAGGTATATTAAGGAGGGTCTTGAAAATCGTAAAAAAGCATTCATCGACAGGAATCCTGAGGGGAAAATCAAGAAGACATGTACGTATCTGTTTTTTGGCCAAGAGGATTATCCGGTCCGTTTGGCCCGTTGCATACACGACCCGGAATATATG
The DNA here is from genome assembly GCA_012838275.1 of Spirochaetales bacterium. GTDB lineage: Bacteria > Spirochaetota > Spirochaetia > Sphaerochaetales > Sphaerochaetaceae > Sphaerochaeta. The sequence goes on along the minus strand of DUPO01000077.1, from coordinate 715 downwards.
CTGAAGACCGTGGGAGAGAGTACGATAACTGAATTGTTTGGCCTGGCCAATCATGAAAACATTCCTATTAGAAACGATAGGGTAAAAAAGACACTCCCTTGGCTTGGTGTATGAATGTCCCTTGATGACATTTTAAACTTATGGCAGGCACCCCATGCTGAAGATGCCTGCCCTTTTTCTAACGTATTACCTGTACCTCTGCTGCACTTTTGCAATCTCTTCAAACACCCTCTGTCCTATACGCTCGTCACTAGCTATGACCTCCCACCTAAGCAGGGCGTCTTCACTCTGACTGACACGCTGGAATACCTGGAACCAGGGGCTCTTTAGCTCAGCAGTTGCATCATAGTGCACAGGAAGATTGAAACGGTAGAGCGAAGCCCCGAGGCTTTCTCCCTGTTCGTTCTCAGTTACCTTGGTAGCGCCCATCTTGAACAAGAGCTCCTCTATCTCACTTTGCAATGCTATGCGCTTGGCTGCTTCCTTGATCATGATGGACCACTCCCTAGCCCTCCAGGTGCTCTCCTGCAGTCTTTTTGCCTCATCAAAGCGCGCTGGATCAGTTACATAGGCCTTCATGATCAACAAGGTATAGAACAGGGTGTTTTCTGTGGAGAACTTGGGACTATCCCAAGCGCCTGCACTCTGGGGGAACTGCAGATAGTAGTGGGCGGACTCCTCCACAGCAGCAAGGATGTGCTCTGCTCGTCCCTTC
>DUPO01000076.1 GCA_012838275.1 Spirochaetales bacterium | reverse complement strand
GCACGGGCATGGGGGATGTAGTGGTCCTCCACCCCAGCGAGGAACACCGTATCGAACTCAAGGCCCTTTGAAGCGTGGATGGTCATCAGTGCGATCTTGCCGCTGTCATCCTCGTCGACCTGTTCTTTCCCGTTGATGCTCAAGCGGTTGAGGAAATCAAAAAGGGTGGAGTTGCTGTTTTCAGAATTACGTTCCCAGCGAGCAAGCATGTTGCACAGCATGTCTATGCCCTTCATCTTGAAGTTGACTATGCCCTCATTATCCGGGTGCTCATTTTCAAGCAGCTGCTTATAGTCTATCTCCTTGATAAGGGAGCGGAGGACCATCGCCTTATTGGTCCTGGTAGCAAACAGCTGGTCATGGTAGTCATCGATCAGGCTGACAAACCTCTTGATAGCCTTTTGCATCCCCTCACGTATCTGTCCGTCTGTAGCGATGGCCATCAGGGAGAGGGCATCAAAAAGCGAGAACTTGTGATCTTCGGCAACTTTGCGCATCTTTTCCAAGGTAGTGCGGCCTATGCCCCTTCTTGGGGTGTTGATGATCCTCAGTAAATTGATGTCGTCATCCTGGTTTGCCAGTACCTTGAGATAGCTGACTATGTCACGGATCTCCTTACGGTCAAAGAAACTCTGGCCGCCTGTCACTTGGGAGGGGATGCCTCGTTCGGTGAATCTGGTCTCCAGGTTTGCGATGAGACCGTTGGTGCGGACAAGTACCCCAAAGTCAGAGAAGGGACGATCCTCCTTCTTGTGCGATTCCAGGATACGGTCGGCTATCACTGTCGCCTCATCATCATCATCTGAGGGGTGAATCAAATTGATGGAACTGCCCTTGCCGCTATCGGTCCAGAGGTTTTTAGCCTTTCTTGCCTGATTGTGGACTATCAGCTTGTTGGCAGCCTCCAGTATGGTGCCGGATGAGCGGTAGTTGCGTTCCAGCTTTATCTCCAGGTGTTCGGGGAAGTCTCGTTCGAACATCACCAGGTTTTCGTAATTCGCACCTCTCCAGCTGTAGATGCTCTGGTCATCATCACCGACCACACAGAGGTTCCGGCTCTTCTGGGCAAGCATTTCCACCATCCTGTACTGTGCTAGGGAGGTGTCCTGGAACTCATCGACCAGTATGTGGGTATAGCGGCTACGGAGGGCTTCGAGTATCTCCGGCTTCTTCTCATAGATATCGAGTGGTTTCATGATGAGGTCATCGAAATCAACTGCGTTGTACGCCTTGAGGTGTTTCTCGTATTCAGTGTAGAGGTTACGGATCTTTTCCGAGGCGCCAGGGGCAAAAACCTTGCGTTTGGTCTTGATGTCCGAAAAAAGCGAAGAGAGTTCGTACAGGTCGAAGCTCTCCACCAGATAATCCAGGTTGAGAATGACCTCCTTGAGCAGGGCCATCCTGTCGTTGGTGTCGTATACGGTGAAGTTGTTCTTGAATCCGAGATGCTGGATATACTGTTTGAGTATGCCCATCCCGAAGGAGTGGAAGGTGGTGGTCGTAAGCTTTTTCAGCTTGAGACCGGTCAGGTCCCTGATGCGTTCGCCCATCTCTTTCGCCGCCTTGTTGGTGAAGGTAAGGGCGAGGATGTTCGATTCGTCGATGCCGCTTTCAAGCATGTGTGCGATGCGATAGGTGAGCATGCGGGTTTTTCCGCTGCCAGCCCCTGCAATGACCAACAGTGGCCCGTCAAGTGTCGAAGCAGCTTGGCACTGCTCCGTGTTGAGTTCTTTTTCTAGATTGAAATGCATGATACCTCAGATTCGTTTGATGAAGACCGAGTCTATACCCACTCCCAATATGACAAGAGAGGTGACAATGAGACCGGAGACTATGACTCCGCCGAATACTGCCATCATGGTCTTTCGCTTGTCAAGGCCCATAATCCAGGAACCGAGGGTTCCTGTCCAGGCTCCGGTTACTGGCAAGGGGATCGCGACAAACAAGAGGATGCCCCAATAGCCGTACCTGCTGACCTTGGGGTGGACCTTCCTCTGGGCATTTGCTACGAAGCGATCGAAGAAGGAGGCGTACCACGTCCAGTGGGCATGGAAAAACTTGTGCAAGGTAGCAAGAAACGTATAGGCAATGGGTGCGACGAGGGCATTGGTCAGAATGCAAAGTGGTGTCGCTAGCCAGAGCGATACACCGTTGAAGTATGCGTAGGGTATGCCTCCCCTGAGCTCGCTGATAGGTAACAGTGATAGCAGGACACTTATGAAAAGAGTGGAGCTGGTCATGGCCTTTCCTTATTCGTGGTGTTGTTCGTCGACCTCAATGGCGTGCGCCGGGCAGACTTCATGGCAGCAGTAACAACGAACGCATACCTTTTTGTCAATGATGATACTTTTCCCCTCAAGGTGCAATGCATGAACCGGACATATATCGATGCATTTGCGGCATTGGATGCAAGGGTCAGTGAGGAAAACAGGGGCCTTGCGCTCTCGTTTCACCTTCCAGCGGATATATTTGCTGAGGAAGAATGGAGCGATGAGGGAGAGGAAGAAATTCGTCTGTTTTTGCTGGGCGATACGCTGGAAATTCTCAGATATGAGTTCGCTCGCATCGAGGACGGGGTAGGAAGAGGGAACTTTTCCCTCTTCCCGTTTCAGCCCCTCTGCGATTATGGGAATGGTCAGGGGGTCATACCCCATGATTACCGCTTGGGCGTAGTCCAAGGCGAGTGCGTCTTCGGAGGCGAGGATGAGCCCCATATGCCTGGGCTTGCCATTTGCAGGTCCCGGACCTTCCATGCCGATGATGCCATCCATGATGGAGAAGGACGGCTTGTGCAGGGAGAGTATGCCCACTATCAGGGAGGCAAAAAGCTCGCGTG
>DUPO01000075.1 GCA_012838275.1 Spirochaetales bacterium | reverse complement strand
TGCCTCCGCCGATATCAACAATCATCGCCCCTTTGGACTTGAAGATATCAATGCCGGCACCAAGGGCGCCCGCCTTGATCTCCTCTTCGATGAATGCATCGGTGATGCTCATCTTAGATGCAAGGTCGATCATGACATCCCGTTCGATCTTGGTCACCTCGGAGGGACAGCAGATTACACAGGTTGAGGTCTCCATAGCCTTTGCGCTCAGATTGTCAATCTTTGACAATACATAAGTCAGCAGGGATTTGGCTGCCCTCATGTCTGAGATCACACCACTTCGTAGGGGTTTGATGACCGCTATCTTGGAGTGCACCTTGCCAAGCATACGATGTGCATCGATGCCTGCCGCCACCACTTTCCCTGACTCACGGTCGAAGGCGATCACGGATGGTTCATTGAAAATGACTCCCTTCCTCTCTTGGTAAACGAGCAGGTTTGCTGTCCCAAGATCAATGCCTAGCCCGATTCTTTCTTTTTCTTTGTTTGCACTTGAATTCATTACGATCACCTTCCCCCTATACTTCACTGTAAAAGTATTTATTTGTCATCTTGAGCAATTTTTTGCATCCATCAACTACTGCGGTAAGTGGAGTCTCAGAAAGATAGACAGGAACTTTTGCAATATCTTCAATATATTCACGAAGGCCCGAAATCTGCGAACATCCTCCGGTAAGATAAATACCGGAATCCACCAGATCTCCTGCGAGTTCGGGGGGAGTCTCTTCAAGTGTGCCCAAAAGCACAGACTTGATGGGATCAAAACAGGCCAGCAGGATTTCACGAATTTCCTTGGTATTGAGCTTTGCACTCTGCGGAAGCCCTGAGACCAGGTCCCGGCCCATTGCCTCATAGAAAAGAGGCTGATCGTCTTCATCGACAGGATAGGGTCCGGTAAGAGAAGCAAGAAGGATCTTAACCTCTTCCGCAGTCTGCGAACCGATTTCCAATTTGTGGATTGTCTTCACATGATCAATGATTTGCCGGTCGAAGAAATCTCCTGCTATCTTGATCGATTTCGAGAGAACGACATCACCTAAGGAAAGGATGCCAAAATCAGTGGTGCCCCCTCCGATGTCCACAACCATATGGCCCTTGGGTTCGAAGATATCCACACCAGTTCCCATGGCAGCGGCCTTGATCTCTTGCTGGATGACGGTGTTATCGATACCCAGGCTCTGCCCCAGTCTGATGATGGCTTCTTTTTCTGTATTGGTTATATCGGAAGGAATACAGATAAGCAGTTTTTTAATGTTATTGATTTCAGAGGAAAAGATTTTACCCAGTGTGAAAATAAGAATTTCTCGAATCTGCCCAATGTCAGAGATAACGCCGCCTTGAAGGGGACAGACAACGTCAAATTTCTCATGGTTCTTACCCACGAGCTTGGCTGCTTCATGCCCCACACAAATCACTTTTCCTGTAGCTTTGTCGATGGCAATGAATGACGGTTCGTTAAACATCGTCCCTTTCCCTTCAACATAGATAAGTAAATTTGATGTGCCGAGATCAACACCAACCGAAAGACTTTTTTTATCCATCATAGCTCTCCCTTTTTATTCCATTTTCACTGCTGGCTGTACAAGAACACTTGCCATCACCGTTAAGTTTTATCCAATTTTGATTCTCACATGGAGTTTAGAAGGTGTCAAGGATAAGTTTATATTTGTTTGTATAGTAATAAGTTATGACATACTTCACATGTCAAATCAATAAATAGTTATGACATATTGCTCGAAACTTAATAGGTTAAAATACTCTTAGAATCAACTAGATTTAGAGACTTTGCTCTGCCTTTTGTAAGTAACTACCGGTAAAATAAAGAATACCATCTTTTTGGCAGAGACTTTCAACTTCTCACATACCTTATAGACCTGATTTTCAATTAATTTTGTTTTCGTCAACGTATGTCAGTAATTTTTTTTGTTTTATTATGAACGAATCGTTTATTTATCCGTCTTTATCATAATAATAGAAATTAAATTAACAAAATGTAACGTAAAAGTTCACTTTGCCGCAACTTATCACATAGAAATTCGAAATAATTTGTATTGTTAAAGATGAAAGAAGTAAATTAAATTGAAAAAACCGCCTTCTTTTGTTGTTTTCAAGAAGTTGGGTCGCAATCGAAGCTGAAGCAAACAAGTCTTATCTGAAACTTAAGCACTAATAAGAAGATAGGCATACTACCCAATGATAGCTCTTCTTGTGAGATTTCAATGGTTACGTAGATATGTATACGGTTTTCAGAAGTACTGTTCAATTCTACATGCCACTACCTACTAACAAGGTAGAGCTTTCCTTACTCTATCTTGTTCGCAAGTTGCAAGAATGACACAGTATAAGGAGAGGCAAATAATTTAAAGGAACAACTTCCGAATATTTCTTTGTAAGTTTCGATGCAATCGATGTGTATGTGGACACACAAGCTTTATACATAGGTATCCAGCCTGAAAACTTCATTCTAAGATTTTATAGGCAGTGCAGCTCACCCTCCCCTGTGCTTCATCTCCAAGAAGAGAGGAAGTGCATCAGCAAATCCCTTTGGGAATGGAACATCTTGGGTAAAGTCAGGTATCCATGAAATGTTATCCCCAAGTTCCTGCACAAAGCCATTTTCAATGCCTAGCCTGTCCATCAGGTTTAGCAACTCTTCATACTCCTCTTCCGTGATCTCAGCAAAATGCACATCTCCTAAGGGGGGTACAAATTGAACCATCAGGGACAAGAAGGCGCTTTCTTTCAGTTCCTTGGCGAAGTATCGCAAAAAAACCTTTGTAGCTTCCAATGTTCCAGGGAACAGAAGATGCCTGATAAGCAAGCCCTGAAGGCTGCCATCAGGTTTTTCAACTACCCGAGGATGCCTCTCCTTAAGGAAAGCCATGACCCCTCGTATGTGATCGGCATAACAGGCTAACCCACAAAAAGAAGCACTTACCTCGACATCCAGGCTTTTCACATCAATGAGATAAAGATCGACAAAAGGATCAATGAGATTGAGCCCTTCAAGGGACTCATACCCTGAACTGTTCCATACTATAGGGATCTCAAGGCCCCGGTTTTTCGCTAATCGTAGCGCTTCGATGATTGAGGGTATGAAATGGGTCCCGGTTACCAGATTGATGTTAGTCGCACCGATCATCTGCAGTCCAATCATCAGGGAACTGAGTTCCTCAATGCTAAGCAAGGTTCCCACAGCAGCCTCCCCTCCCCTCTGAATCCCTGATATCTGATGGTTCTGGCAGTATGTGCAATGCAAGGGACACCCGCTGAAGAAGATCATCCCAGATCCGTTTTTTCCTGTTACAGGGGGCTCCTCCCCACGGTGCAAACCGGACCAAGCCACCCGGATGGCATCCGTTTCGCCACAGATACCAATCTCCCCTGCAAGACGATCCACCTTGCAGCGGTTGGGACAGAGAAGACAGGTTTCATAAGATAGTAATACAGTATTGCTGTGCATACGCACCATTCTATCGAATCTAGGCACTACTACGCTAGGGTATAGGGATACATACAATATATTTGCTTGTATCATTCCGTATTAGGAACTTTAAGTCCTGTTTACATTAACTACACTCAATTATTCTCTTGCCAAATATGCTTATGTATTGAGAATACTTGACCGTAACGAGTAAATATATCACTCTTATATTATGGCAATACGCGACCTTTTCAGAAAAAACATACCAGAAGCAGCACCAGAAGAACGGTTCATCCTCTCCATAGATGGAGGAGGGATGCGCGGCGTAATCCCGGCAGTAATCCTTAACAGCATCGCTACACAACTGGAAAAAAAGGGCGACAGGCGGCCTTTGTATGCTCATTTTGACCTGATTGCAGGCACTTCCACAGGAGGTTTGCTTGCTCTTGCCCTTGCTGCCCCAGCTGAAAAGACCAGCCTTCCCCTCGACAGCAGGTTCATAAGCTATATATATGAACAGGCAGAGCCGAGTCTTTCTGACAAACTCTTTGGGCGAAATCCCCCGAATAACCTGAAGGGAACCCTTCCTTTTGGTATTGAAACAGGTGCCCTTGAAAAGCTTTATCTCAATCATGGAAAGGAAATATTCCCTAAAAATCAGGGTAGAATATTCTCCCAGATTTTCACAGACAAATATGACAGCGAACCGCTTGAGCGCTATCTCAAACAGACTTTTGGAAACTTGGCGCTCAGTGATGCTGTCGTTCCCCTCATGCTGATGACCTATGATGTGGCAAACGGCCGTCCATTTCCGCTTTCCAGCCGTGACAGCCATGGCTACTTGTTTTGGGAAGCGGGTAGGGCCACCAGTGCCGCCCCTACCTACTTCAAGCCCGCATACCTCTATGATCGCCAGGAAGAGACTATGCAGACCCTTATAGACGGCGGTCTCATAGCCAACAATCCAGCTCTTTTTGCCTATGCGGAGGCCAAGAAACTCTATCCGAATGCAAAAAAGTTCCATATTCTCTCAATCTCCACTGCCAGCAATGATTTTGCATTCTCCATCAGCGGCACGGGCTCAGGGGTCATAGGCTGGATCGATCCTGCTAAAGGGACTCCCATCCAAAAGATATACGCTGGTTCACAACTACAGGCTGTAGATGCCATAGCTCCGGAAATCCCAGACCTTAGCTACACCCGTATCCACGGGGCCCTAGGCGACCAGATCCGTCTTGACTCCACCAGCCCTTCAGCTCTCGCAATGATGCAGGAAAAAGCCTTGCAGATCTATCGGGATAATGACGAGAAAATCAGCGATTATGTCGATATGTTAAAGAGGCGCAACACATTCGACCAACTCACTCTCGGACCCAAGGAAGTGGAAATTCTACCCTCAGGCCCAAATAGGATGTTACCAGAACCTCCTGATGAGGATAATCCTGCGATCCGTGCAGCAGGGCTCTCTTCCTACTACTCCTACCTCTCTCGCCTGAACATCGACGATGAAGACAATTCTGAGGATACAGAGGGAGTGTCACCATGAGCAGTCATCCGAAGCAGGTTGAGCTGGAAAGCATAATGCGTGCAATGTGTGATGAGCTCGACCATCGCCTTGAGGAGAGCTTCGGAACGGCCTACCCTCGCCATCCGAACAGGCCGGCACGTGGAAAAGCGGCTAGTGTGGCCTATGACGGGCTCTTCTCCACCGGCACGCAATTCACCCTAGGCTATGGCAGTGACCATGGAAGGGGATATATAGTTTCCGTAGAAATGCGAACTCTCTCCAAAGTAAAAAAAGAGGATGAAAAAGCTGTGGAAGAAGCTACAGTAAAAATCATCAATGAGCTTATTCCTCAGTATTTTCCTGATAGGGAGATCCATATGAAAAAAGATGGGAAGGTCTATAAGCTGGTAGGGGATTTCTCACTAGGAAGCTCCAGCAACGAATAGAGCACCTCTACAAACTTCTGATTTGCCTGCAGACAAAACTTCTTGTAGTCCTTGGGTCTGCGCCCTTGCGCATCATCACTGATGACACGACAAACCGTACAAGGAATAGAGTGCATTTTCGCAGCCAAGGCTACCCCATAGCTCTCCATGTCGGAGAAGCCTAGGTCCAGTTCATCAACAAGCCAAGGGTTAGCTTCCCGCCAAGCACGGAGCAGGAACCTGTCTGAAGAACCGCCTCTTGCAAGGGTCGCCCCTTCATGAGGGGGGACATGCAACGGGATCTCTTTGAGTATTTCGTTAGGGACCCTTCCAAAAGTCTCACCCCGTTTCAAGCCAAATGCACGGAGGTCAAGCTCATATTGGAGCACTTCAGAAGCAAGAACACAATCTCCGATGGAAAGGGAAGGATCTATGCCGCCGGCATAGCCTACGAGCAACACACTCCTGGGCTGATGCTTCAGTATGGCTTCCATGGCGTTGAGGGCACTCTGCACCTGGGATACTCCGATGGTCTCAAGCAGGTAGCTTCTCCCCTTATGGCAGACAACCTCTCCACAGTTTGTTAGGAACCCTTCCAATTCAACCCTGCTAGATGCCAGCACGAGGCAATCAAGAGCCATACAGACTCCTTTGTTCTATCAGGGAAGGAAATATCAAGGACGGAGAGATTCCATGGCGCCGTTCATACCCAGCTTTCAAAGTACGGTCAATCGCAAGGGAACTGTATTCCACACTCTTCTCGACAGCAATTTGGAAGGGAACCTTATTAACTAGGAAACCTGTCATCATGCTAGCAAACAAGTCGCCGCACCCGGGATAGGAGGCTGCTAGGTTTTCATAGAAAACCAGGGAGCAAACTTCCTTGTGACAGTAGGCGACCGCATGTTCGTTACCTATGGGAACACTGGTGATGGTCACCGAACTTCCTGTACGCTCTGAGAGTTCTTTTGCCCAGGAAAGTATCTCTTCCTTGGAGAAATCCTTCTGCATAGGCCTGTCCAAAAGCAAGGCGGCCTCTGTGGTGTTAGGGGTGATCAGATCGGCTTCCCTTACCAGGGTCCGCATCTCATGAATGAGCTTGTCATCGATCGGGGCATAGGGCTTTCCCCCATCCCCTAGGACAGGGTCTATGACAACCAAAGATCTGTGTTTCTCCCTCTGCCTTTCGATGAAGTGCATAACCAGCTCGACCTGCTCATGCGAGCCGAGGAAGCCTGTATAGATAGCATCAAATCCAAGTTCGAGATACTCCCAATGCTTGAGAATCTTCTCAAGAGAAGCAGTGTTCTCCTCGAAATGGTACCGTTCGAACCCATCGGTTTGCGTTGAAAGCAAGGCGGTGGGCAGGGGGCAGACCTCCACACCCAAAACCTCAAGGGTGGGAATTACCACGGTGAGAGAACTCTTGGCATAACAACACAAATCATGAAAAGCGGCACAGGTTGGTATCATAAAAACCAGACTACAACACATCTGCAAACTCTGCAATATATGCTATACTCGGCCTACGGAGGATTCAATGCTAATATATGACCATCTCAGCCACCTTGTTATTGCTGACGATCAGTTTGATATACTTAACTTTCCCCAACCCAGCAAGGAAGAAATGGATAGTGCCCTCTCATCCATGATCCTCTCTGCATCAGGATGGAGAAAAATTTTTGCAGATAGTGGTGACGAGGAAGACCCCATCAAGAGCATCTCGTATGCTGATGCCGTCCTAACCTCGTTTGCAGCCCTTTCCTTGGCAAGACATCTCGGGGCTCCTCTTGCCCAGAAAAAAGCCATCCAAAGGGAATACCCCCAGACTTCCCCACCATCCGGCAACAGTCCGACCGTTCTGGTGGGCCTCGATGCCCGTCCTACCGGACGTGTGATGGGCGACATAGTCTGCAGGACCCTGCTCTCCCTAGGTTGCAAGGTACGTTACCTCTTCATCTGTGCAGCCCCAGAGATCATGGCGGACTGCAACCTCTACCCGGAAGAGGCCGATGCCTTCCTCTATATTTCCGCAAGCCACAATCCCATCGGACATAACGGCTTCAAGTTTGGCAAGGCAGGTGGTGTGTACTCGGGCGTAGAATCAAAACGCCTAACGGATATTTTCCTCTCTCTTTTCAACGAAGAGGGGGTCCTTTCATACCTGCAGAAGCTCTCATCTTCCCTGAATGGAGAGCATTACCTTGATGTCTTGAACTCGGTCAAAAGCCAAAAACAACAAAGTCTTCAAAGATATGAGGATTTCATACTGACGACTGCAAGCAAAAGCGACTCCAAAAAAGCCCACTACGCCTTCTCCCGTTCGGTCATAGCTCAAACAGAGGTCAAGCCGCTGGGCATCCTAGGAGAGCTCAACGGCAGTGCGCGGTCAGTCAGCATAGACTTGTCCTTTCTCAAGTCCCTAGGGCTTACAGTGAGGATGCTCAACAATAAGGTCGGACAGGTCGTTCATGGGATAGTCCCTGAGGGTGAGAACCTGGAACTGTGTAGGGAAGCCCTTGAAGAACTGCATGAAGAGGACAGTTCCTACCTGCTTGGGTATGTGCCAGACAATGACGGGGACCGGGGAAACCTTGTCTATATCAGGGAGAGCACCGGTAAGGCGGAGATTCTAGAGGCACAGGAGGTATTCTCCCTGGTAGTCTTGGCAGAACTCTGCCAGGCACGAATTGAGAATCCCTCCGCCAAGCTGGCCATAGCGGTGAACGGACCTACATCCATGCGGATAGACAAGATCTGCAACGCCCTCGATGCAGAGGTTTTCCGTTCGGAGGTTGGCGAGGCCAATGTCGTTGAGCTCGCAAACATGAAGCGTGCCCAAGGCTATCTGGTACCGGTCCTGGGAGAGGGATCCAACGGAGGGAACATAACACACCCTGCTAAGGTACGCGACCCCATGAACACCCTTATGAGCCTCATCAAGCTGATGACAAGGGAAGACCTGGTCACCCTCTGGTCACGGGTCAGCGACACCAGGGTATCCCGTCCCACAACCCTGGAAGCGATCATAGGGTCCTTGCCGAGCTTCACTACAACCCCATCCTTCTCCGAAAAGGGCAAGATGCAGGTAAACTCCCCTCAACGCGCTCTGAAACAAGCTTATGAAGAGTTGTTTCTCATGGAGTGGGAGATGAAAAAAGAGGAGCTCAAGGCTATGGGCATCACAGCGTACAAGGTTTTGCAGATGGAGGGGACAAAGCTCTACCAGGGTATGGGTGAAGAGAACCGCAGCGAACCCTTCAGTGGCGGGTATAAGATTCTCTTCTCCAATGCGTACGGTGAAGAGACAGATTTCATATGGATGCGGGGGAGCAAGACAGAACCGGTCTTCCGTGTCCTTGCGGACTGTCTAGGCAAGGATGCAAAACGCCATGACTACCTCATCGACTGGCAAAGAAACCTCATAGCAAAGGCTGATGAGCTCGCTTCGGTCAATCCAAAGCCCATATCTCATTGATCAGGCCTTCGAGGGTGGCTTCCCTTCTTTGACGGTTTTTCAGTTCGCACTCCCAGACAATGAATACTCTCCAACCCTCAGCGATGAGGGTGGAGACATTCTTTTCATCGCGGGCTCTGTTTTTTTCTATCTTTTCGCTCCAGAACGGGGCATTGGTCTTGGGCAGAACAAAAAGAGGACACCCCTGATGCCCATGCCAGAAACAACCGTTGATGAATATCACACTCTTGTATTTTGGAAGGACAATGTCAGGGCTGCCTGCCAGACGCCTGTCATTGGTCCGATATCGGAGCCCTTTTTTGAACAGGAAGCGCCTGACGAGCAATTCAACCTTGGTATCCTTGCCTCTAATGGATCGCATGATCTTACTTCGCTTAGCTGGTGAAAAACGGTCTGCCATAGACCAAGGGTACCATGAAAAATGGGTGGAAACCATATCCACCCATTTCTCCATACTTCTCACTCTCTTAGAATCCAGAGGTCAGAGGCTCAGCCCTGCAATGGCCGCACCAATGGTCGGCGAGTCATCGATGCGCACAAAGCGATAGTAGCGCTTCCTCTCCAACTGCAGATGCTTGTGAAGGTAGTACTCGGTATACTTCTTAAGGTACTCGGTCTTGTAAAATGTTGTCCCGTCAGCATTGATGCAGACCGGTCGTCTCGGATCCCTGCCGGCACCACTTTTCAAAACCGTGGCGGCTAGGTTGGCAGCGGTGAGTTTTCCAGCTTTCTCGATGATCGAGTTGATGATCGTCCACAGTGCTATGGCATCATCCTCACTGCCTTCGCAACATGCCACCAAGGCATATTCCTTATTGAAAGGCATCTCCAGATAGTTGCTCATCACCGTGGTGTTGATTGGTGCCACGCGCTTGAACCTCTCTGCAAAGGTCGGGCTCAGAAGGCCTTCCTCGATGGCCTTTCCAATGACGATATTGCTAAGGGGTCCAAGATAGGCCCCGCTGATCATCTTCTCCAGATGATACTGCTGCGGATGTTTGGTGGATTCAAAGAATGCCCGATCGAGGGGCCCCGGACAGTAGTCAAAGTTTCCCGACTCGATGTTGATGATCTGGCTCCCCTCATGCCCCCTTATCTTACCGATCCTTGCATTCTGCTCCACATACGCCGTATTGGTCCCTGTTCCCAGGATAAAGCCGATGTAGCCGCTGTATTCCACTTCAGAAGAGGCTGCCGTCCCCGCCAAAAGGGTTGCAACCGTGTCATTGAGCACAGCGACCTTTTTCTTGGAGACATCGTAACCCCTTCGTGCAAGCTCGGCCAGGAGGTTGGCCCCTACCGGCTGGCCGATCACTTCTGGTGCCTTTATCTCCTTGGAAAAGACGATGGGTATGCCATCATGATCTTCAGTTATGGTCGCTGCATAGGAGAAACAAAATCCGATATAGTCGCTCTTGTCGATGAGGCGTTCGACCTCATCTGCGAAGGTTGTGAAGAACTGCTTTGCCGTTACCTCTTCCTTGACCCCGGGCATGGCGGTCTTCCTGAAGTCTTCTATATGGGCTTTTCCCTGCTCGTCGAAACTGACCAGGCAGGTCCTGAAGTTGGTTCCCCCGGCATCGAGGACGATGACGCTCTGCCCTTTCTTCACCTTATCAACAACCTTGGTATAGGTAGGTATCATCTGGAGGGAGCTTTTCCCATCCTCTTCAAGGCCCTTTTCCATCTCATCCTTGAATTGGGAGAGCAATTGTCCCATATCAATGCTCGACGGGGAGACCCCCCACCTGATAAGAAACGCCTCACTCTTCTCTACAATATCTGCCATACTCCCTCCTCTTACTCAAACATACGGAGCTTCTCCGTTTATCGTCAGCTCGATTGGCTTTATCTCAAAAGACCCCTGTGCATCGCTCTGGATGAGAAAGACCCCTTTGACCGAAACAGGCTCACTTATCCTGCGCCCTGTGACCCGTACGGAAACAGCCACCCTGATGGGACGAATCCCCCCACTCATAAGAGCAGACCCCATTAGTGAGGCGATGGTAACCCCTTCACCGAAAGACGGGGTCGCTGCCCCGTTGAGGATCGCATGCCCCTCCTCCCAATCGTGCACAGTCAGGTATTGCAAAGCTATATCATTCAAGGGGCCCTTGGCGCTACGTATCAGGGATGCAAAAAAGGACTCGTCGGCCGGCCCTCTTCTCTTCTCAAACACAGGAAGGTAGCTGCCCAGATCGGAATCGCTGAAAATCAGGACATACGGGAGATTTTGATTTTCACGGAACATGAGTGTCAAGCCGGGAAGTTCCAAAGGGGGATTGTTCAAGAACCCGGCGATGGATGCGATGGTCGAATCCGTTATGGCAGCAAGAGCCACAGTGACATCATTTGCCGTGGGTTTGGCAAATGCACCCAAACAGAGAGATAGGATAATCATGACTACGACCATTCTTTTCATATGCAGCTCCTCTCCATAATATGATACTAAAACAAAGAGAACAACCGGATAGAGAAAAAAGACACAAATTGAGTTCTGTGATATGATGGAAGAATGAATCAACATTATAGAAAAGGCACCATATTCTGGTACGATCTTGAGACTTTCGGCCTCGACAGCCGCCACGACAGGATAGCTCAGTTTGCTGGGCAGAGGACAGATTACGAGCTCAATCCCATTGGGGAACCCATAGTCCTCTATAACAAGATGAGCGACGACTACCTGCCTGATCCGCTTTCCTGCCTCATCACCGGCATAACCCCTCAGGAAGTGAATGAGAAGGGGATGTGTGAAAGCGATATGATCGAGCGCATCAACAACGAATTCTCCACCCCCAATACGGTAGTGGCTGGCTTCAACAACATACGTTTCGATGACGAGTTCATCAGAAACGCACTCTATCGCAACTTCATGGACCCCTACAGACGTGAGTGGGAGAACAACTGCTCAAGGTGGGATATCATCGACCTGGTCAGGGCTGCCTACGACCTGAGGCCTGAGGGTTTCACCTGGCCCCCCAGAAAAGAGGAGACCGGCAACCCGACCTTCAAACTTACAGCCCTTACCGAAGCCAACAATATCCCCCAAGAAGGGGCCCATGATGCTTTGGTGGATGTAAAGGCCACAATAGCCATTGCCCGGCTGCTTAAGAGAAGTCAGCCCAAGCTCTACTCCTACTACTTCAACCTACGCAACAAGGCCAAGGTGAAAGCTCTGGTTGAGACACCCTTTGGTCCCCCTGTCCTGTATACAGCCTCCTTCTTCAGCAACAAGGAGGGGTGTTCGCGTCTTATCGCCCCGATAACCCACCTTAAGGAGAATCCGAACAGCATACTCTGCTTTGACCTGAGCAAGGACACCACCCCCCTCTTCCATGCAACCAGTGAGAACATCTTCAAGGTTGACGGGGTCTTTACCCTGGCAGTGAACAAGTGTCCCTTTGTCAGCCCCGCCTCGGTGCTTACCGATGAGCTTGCCATCAAGTTGGGTCTGGACAAGCAGGCAGCCTTGCTGCGCCATCAGCAGATCATCAACCACACCAACCTCCTGCTGGTAGGGAGGGAGATTACCGACACCTTTGAATCGGTCAAGGATGTGGATTTCCAGCTCTATGACGGATTTTTTCCCAATGAGGACCAAAAACGGTTCACTCTGATCCGCAAGGCAGATCCGAAGGACAAGCTGAAGCTAAACCTCGACTTTGAGGATGAGAGATGCCCGCAGATGCTTTTCAGGCATGTGGCACGGAACTGGAGTGAAGTCCTCAATGATTCCCAAATGGCCAAGTGGAAGAGCTTCTGTGCAAACAGGACCCTCAACCCACCTGGAACAATCAAGATAAATTGGAATTTCTTCAAACGAAAAGTAGAGGAAAACCTGGCAAGCACATCAGTAAGTGCAGAAGACAAACTGGTACTTGCCAAGCTTAAGGAATACGGCCAAGACTTGGAAAAGAGAATCTTCTCCTAGATCAGGGCCATCTCCTTACCCACCGCAATGAAGGCCTTGACGGCAGCGTCAAGGTCTTCTTTTGTATGTACGGCCGACAACTGCACACGAATCCTCGCCTTCCCTTTGGGAACGACAGGATAACAGAATCCGATGACATAGATTCCCGCTTCGAGCAGCTTGTCTGCCATATCAATAGCCTTGACCTCGTCATAGATCATCACAGGCACGATGGCGGTATCCCCTTTGACCAGGTCAAATCCGGCCTCTTCCATCTTGCTCCTGAAATAATGGGCGTTTTTAAGAGTCTGCTCCCCTTTGACCACTTTGCCTTCTATCATGTCGAGGACCTTCAAGGTCCCCCCACAGATGGCTGGGGCAAGCGTATTGGAGAAGAGGTAGGGCCTCGCTCTCTGACGGTAGAGGTCGATCAGGACCTGGCGACCGGTGATGCACCCGCCGCTAGCTCCCCCGCAAGCCTTGCCGAACGTAGTGGTGATAAGATCGACACGACCTTCCACCTTACACGCCTCAAGGGTTCCGCGACCATGCTTGCCGATATAACCGGTAGCGTGGGAGTCATCAACCATGACCAGAGCGCCATATGTGTCCGCGAGGTCACAGATCTCCTTCAGCTTGGCAATATCGCCATCCATGGAGAAGACCCCATCGGTCGCTATCAGGATTCTTCTGGACCCTTCAGCATCAACCAGACAGTCCTCAAGACTGTTCATATCACTGTGCTTGTAGCGAAAGCGCTTGGCCTTTGAAAGGCGAATACCATCAATGATCGAGGCATGGTTGAGCTCATCACTGATGACTGCATCCTTTTCGCCCAGAAGAGGTTCGAAGAGGGCTCCATTGGCGTCGTAACATGAGGAGAAGAGGATAGTGTCGTCTGTCTTGAGAAAGCTGCTGATCCTCCGCTCCAGCTCCTTGTGGATGCCTTGTGTGCCACAGATGAACCTCACCGAAGAGAGACCGAATCCCCATCGGTCCATTGCACTCTTGGAGGCTTCTATCACCTCATGGTTATCTGCGAGCCCAAGGTAGTTGTTAGCACAGAAGTTGAGTACGCTGGCACTCCCCACATCGATGGATGCTCCCTGCTTGCTAGAGAGAATCCTCTCCTTCTTTTCCAAGCCTTCAAGTTTCAACTGGTCAAGAAATTCCTGCAGTTCCTTTTCTATGGTCTTATTCATTGTCTTCCCTCCCTCTGATGGTTTCGAGCATATCCTTCGTCATGGCAGCAAGCTCATACTTGGGCTTCCAGTCCCACTCGACACGTGCTGCATAGTCCTCCAGCGCGTCCGGCCAGGAGTCGGCTATCGCCTGCTTGACCGGGTCGATCTCGTACGAGATGGTGAAGTCGGGGATATGGGTCCTGATGTAGGCAGCCTGCTCCTCAGGGCAGAAACTCATCGCAGCAATGTTGAAGGCATTGCGGTGGCGCAGTCTTGCCGGGTCGGCTTCCATGATCTGGATTGCTGCCTGGACAGCATCGGGCATGTATATCATATCCAGGTAGGTGTCCCCTCGTAAAAAGCAGCTGTAGTGGCCTTTTCTCACCGCTTCGTAGTAGATTTCCACTGCATAGTCGGTGGTGCCCCCTCCAGGAGGTGTCAGGCTGCTGATAACTCCTGGGAAGCGGATGCCCCGAGTATCCACATCGTACTTATGATTATAGTAGTCGCAAAGCAGCTCGCCCGCAACCTTAGTGACCCCATAGATCGAGGTAGGACGTTGTATGGTATCCTGAGGTGTGTATTTCTTGGGAGTTGTCGGACCGAAAGCCCCGATAGAGGAAGGGGTAAACACCGCACAGCCCATCTGTCGGGCTATCTCAAGGGTATTCATGAGCCCATCCATGTTGATGTTCCATGCATTGAGCGGATTGCGCTCGGCTGTTGCCGAAAGGATTGCGGCCAGATGGTAGATGGTATCGATGTTGTGCTTCTTCACAATCTCAAGGACTGCCTCACCATCCCTGCAATCCACCTTGTAGAAGGGACCTCCCTGCACCAGTGGCAGGTTGATGTCATCACGAATATCGGTCAGTACAACATTGTCATTGCCATACCTCTTGCGACATTCATAAGCTATTTCAGAACCAAGCTGACCAAGTGAACCTAGAATCAATATACGTTTCATACATACCTCCGAAATGGCTTTCCTTGACAATGGGTCAGAGCAATATTACAATATACGTGTTCAGTATATTGAACAAAATTCACTATGTCAAACTCAAGAGAAGGAGATACGATGGAAACCACCCCTCCTGCAATAGGCAAAAACATACAACGCCTACGTAACAGCAGAAAACTCACCCTCAATGTATTGTCAGAGAGATCGGGAGTCTCAAAAGCCATGCTCAGCCAGATCGAAAGCGACAAGGTGAACCCCACCGTCGCGACGGTTTGGAAAATAGCACGGGGCCTGAATGTCGAGCTTCATGACCTCCTGGATGCACAAGGTGAGCCCAAAAGGGTTTTTTCTGTAAACCCTGCGGGGGATGAAGGGCCTAAGCTGGAGACCAGGGACAAGGGGGTCACCATCAAGATCCTCTCACCTATGCACATGGTGGAGGACCTTGAGATGTATCTGGTATCCTTTGATGGCCACTCAAAACTGGCAAGCGAGCCGCACTACCCCGGAACTCAAGAGTATTTGACTGTGGTGAAGGGCGCTGTTGAAGTGAAGGTCGGAGAGAACACCGCTGAGCTCAGGAAAGGTGACTTTCTTGTCTATCACTGCGACATCGAACACTCCATCGCCAATCTATCCTCCTCCCAACCCGCCCAAGTCCATATGGTAGTGAGGTTCTCTCCCGAAAAGAGATAGTACTATTTTGACAAACAACCCGACACGCTGTATAAAGGGGTAACGTATAAGGAAGGTCCTCATGGTTAAGAAGCGTATTATGGTGTCGTATGGGTTTGGCAAGTTCATTGCTGAGTTTCTTACGGGAGCTTTCGGTTCCATCGTCTTCATGTTCTATGAGACTGAGGTTGGCCTGGCAGCTGGCTATGCTGCCTTGGCCACCATCATATATTCCCTGTGGAACGCACTCAACGACCCGATCATCGGGTATGTGACCAACAAGTGGGCACCCCTCTCCAAGAGGCTTGGAAGGCGTTTCCCCTGGATCATCATCGGGCTGGTACTGTCCAGCCTTACTTTCTTCCTTATTTTTGCAGTCCCCCTTCATTGGAATGCCAAGGAGAACCCACTTCCTGTCTTCTTGTGGATGGTACTGACCATCTGTCTCTATGACGGGGCGTATTCGCTGTGGGAGGTGAACTACCAGAGCGTCTATCCCGACAAGTTCAGGGAACAGAAGGAACGCACCACCACAGCCGCCATAGGCACAGGGATCGGCGTCCTGGGAATCGCCGCAGGATTCATCGTCCCTCCCTTGGTGTTCTCCTACGGCGATCGGTATAGCTACATGATCTGTGGTCTGGTCATCGCCGGCATAAGCCTAGCGGGCACCCTGCTTGTCAGCTATGGGGTGTTTGAGACCAAGGACATGGTCAGCCGGTTTGCCAAGCAACAACAGAAAAGTGATGCCCCCTCCTTCTTCCTGCAGATGAAACAGGCACTGAAGGACCGGAACCTCCTTGCCTTCGTGCTCTTTCTTTTCCTCTATCAGAGCGGGACCATGTGCATGACCAGCAGCATCAACTATGTGGTCAAGTATGTCCTGGAGAAAGAGAGCAGCCAGGCAACCCCTATCTTTGCTGGGATGCTCATAGGGGCCCTTATCTCCATCGTCCTCTGGACGCAGATTTCCAAGCGGCTGAAAAACAACCAGCTGATGCTCATCATCTGCGCTCTCTTCATGACAGTGTTCGCCATCCCGCTGACCTTTGTCTCAGGGCAGACAGCCTTCATCATAACCATGGCTCTCTGGGGTCTTGGCTTTGGAGGCTTTTGGACCTTCATGACCCCTGCGATGGCCGATGTGGTGGACAGCATGGTGGTAAAGCAGCGACGGCGTGATGATGGGGTTATCCTAGGAATCAGGGCCTTCTTCATGCGCTTCAGCTATGCAAGCCAGGCAATTGTCTTCTTCGTGGTGCACACCCTTACAAAATTTGACCCGGATGCGATAACTCCTGCAGCAAAAATGGGTATCAAAGCGCATATGGGGGTGATTCCTGCCGCCTTCTTCCTGACAGGAGCCCTCCTCTTTGCAAAGATGAACCGTCTTACTCCGGAGATGGTGGCAAAGAACCACAGGGATTTGGCAGAAATGGATATCTAGCAGAGGAGACGGCCTCGCCTGATTAGCCTACTAAAAAATGTGTTTCCGTATACATTCATCCGAACAGAAAAGAAGGGTTGGCATGAAAAAAACGATTCTTATTGTATGTATCTCTTTAGTTGCGGTCATAGGTATTTTTCTAGGTGGCATCACGTTGGTGGAGTATAGGCCACAGGAGAGGGAAACCCTACATACAATAGGAAATGAGAGCGGCGATCTAGTCGAAACCCACAAAGAATATTCTATTGCCAGTTTCAACATAGGCTACGGGAGCCTTGGTGAAACTGAAGATTTTTTCTTGGATGGAGGGGTAAATATCCGACCTGGAAGCAAGGCTGCGGTAGAAAACAATCTGCTGCACATTAAAGAAAAATTGCATGATCTAGGAAGTGATTTTTATGTAATCCAAGAGGTTGATGAAGATTCCAAACGATCTTACAACATCAATCAGATAGACGAGCTTCTCCTTGATTCAATGGGTGGAAGCTTTGCCTATAATTTCAAAGTAAAATATGTCCCTTTCCCTTTCCCCCCAATTGGGAAGGTAAACTCAGGCCTTCTCAGCATGGCAAAATTCAAAATACAGGATGCAGAAAGAGTATCCCTTCCCAATCCATTTTCCTGGCCATTGAGAACAGCTAATCTTAAAAGGGCAATGCTTGTAACCCGACACCCGATACAGGATACAGAAAAAGAGCTGGTGATCATCAATTTTCATTTGGAAGCATATGATAGCGGAGAAGGAAAAATAGCGCAGACCAAACTGCTGTCCGAAATCATATCGAAGGAATACGAAAAGGGAAATTATGTGGTAGCTGGTGGGGATTGGAATCAAACGTTGATCAAAGACTTTGAGGCCGATCCCACCCTCCTTACTGAGTGGACGGCCCCAACAGTAGCTTGGGATAGCTTACCAAACTGGGAGATGGGGGTGGATCAACAGACTCCTACAAACAGATCTCTCATAAAGCCATATGTTGGAAACAAGGACAAACTGGCCAAATTCTTCATTGATGGATTTATCGTTTCACCAAACATTAAAATACTAGAAACACGAGTTTCAACGATGGACTTTGCCTACTCAGACCATGAGCCGGTAGTCATGAGATTCATGCTGCTGGATTAGGCTT
>DUPO01000005.1 GCA_012838275.1 Spirochaetales bacterium | reverse complement strand
TCAGAGACCTTCGAATTCGACGATGGCTGGAAACTCGATGCAGGCATAACTTGGGCCCCCAACCTTGGGTCCCTGATCAAGCCGATCATCGCAGTCGACGTACTGGATATAATTTCCCTTGGTGGTTTGCAAGATGACGCTTTGACAAGAGGCTTCTTTGAGCAGACCAGGTTGGGGGCCTCCGTCAGGTTGTTCTCCTTCCTGGATGTCCGTTACGGTATTAATAAAGGGTATCAGAGTATTGGTGTTGGGCTAGACTTGCTCATCTTCCACCTCGATGCCGCTTACTACCAGCTGGAGTATGGTCAGGACCTCGGAGACAAGCCTATCGATGCGCTCTCTCTTAGATTCTCCCTTATTTCCCGCTAGTGAGTTTCCTCTCTCAAGAGATTGCCCTCCCTCGAAAGGAGGGCAATTTCTTGGTTCTGACAGTAAGAAAAAAAGTACTTTTGTTTTGATGGTTTGTGTTATCATAGTAACATTTTGTAAATATTTATACTAATTTGATGAATTCTTCTGTACTTTGTAACTATTGTTATGCTATAGTCTTGCCATATTACTTAGAGAGAGGTCTATTATGGCAAGCTTTGGAATTTGGGGTCTTATTCCACCCGTACTCACCATTACCCTGGCATTCATAACCAAGGATGTTATGGTTTCCCTGTTCCTGGGAATCTTTTCAGGAGCACTGATCGTTGCTGGAGGGAATCCCCTTATGGCAATCATCAATCTTACCGATATGCTCGCAGATTCATTGAATGACGGATGGAACATCCGTATTCTGCTATTCTGCGCACTCCTTGGCGGGTTGGTGGGAATGCTCAGCAGGACCGGCTCGGCTCGGGCCTTTGGGCGTTGGGCTGCAGATAAGCTGCACACCCCCAAGAGCAGCCTCCTGATGACATGGTTCTGTGGAATGCTCATCTTCATCGATGACTACTTCAACAGCCTTGCAGTAGGAACCGTCATGCGCCCCATCACCGACAAGAACGGTGTCCCTCGCGCACAGCTTGCTTATATCCTTGACTCGACAGCAGCGCCTGTCTGTATTCTTGTCCCCATCTCCAGTTGGGTTATCACAGTCATGTCCATTGTAAAGGGGTCCGAAGGATTCTCCTCTCTTGGAATTAGTGAGTTCTCTTTCTTCATGCGTTCGGTCCCCTATAACCTCTACGCAATACTAACCCTTCTGATGGTACTCTTCTTGATCTTTACCGGGCGCAACTACGGCCCCATGCTAAAAAGCATCGCTTATGCCAAGGAGACTGGCAAACTCTATAACGAAGAGTATGGTCCTGCCCCTGGTGAGATTGATGATGGCGGTGAGGAAAATGCTGCCAACGCAAAGCCCTTGGACATGCTGTTCCCCATCCTGCTCCTCATAGTTTCTGCTGTGATTCTTTTCCCTATGACCACGTACCTTGGTGTCATCGATGGCGAAGCCATTCCTACACTGGGTGCAGCTATGGCTTCCATGAGCCTGGGTGATGCGTTCAACAACACCGACGCCTCCATGGCTCTTTTCTATGCAGTCATATTTACCTTGTCCATCTCCTCCGTATACTACATCGGACGCAAGCTTTTCACCATCAAGGGTGCAAGCGAAGCGATCGGCGAAGGTATCAAGAGCATGGTTCCAGCTCTCATCATCCTCACCATGGCTTGGACCATCGGGACAGTCATCAAGAGCAGTCCTGAAGATGGTGGGCTCGGTTTGGCGGCGTACCTCAGTGAAGCGGTTGTCGGAGGTGGTTTCCCCATCGCCCTCATTCCCGTCATCGCATTTGCCCTCTCCGCTTTGATCTCATTCTCCACCGGTACTTCATGGGGCACTTTCGCCATCATGATCCCGCTGGTGATGCCTATTGCAGTCGGACTTGCCCAGGCTAAGGGTCTTGAAGGATCAGCACTGCTCAACGCAGCAATGATCAGCGTGAGTGCAGTCCTTGGTGGTGCGGTCTTCGGTGACCATGCCTCCCCCATCAGTGATACGACGATCCTCTCCTCCACTGGAGCCGGATGTCCTCACCTTGAGCACGTTGCAACCCAGATGCCCTATGCGGTGACTGTTGCTGTCTGTGCCCTGATCGGATTTGTCTTTGGCGGGCTCTTCCTGAACGTGATGGTCGCTTGGATCGCAACCCTTGCCTCGTTCGCAGTAGCCATGACAGTCCTCCCTCGCTTGTACGCGAAATAACCGGTCTTACTGCCCGTACCTATGGCCCTCCCAAGCGGAGGGTCATTTTTCTATTTGCTATACAAAGCGAAGAATCGTATACTCTTGCATGGAGGCTCACATGAATATTGTCAAGATACAGGCACAAGTGAAAGAGTATGATTGGGGCAATCCTTCCTTCATTCCCACACTTCTAGGCCAAAAACCTGATGGGAAACCCAAGGCGGAGCTCTGGATGGGCACCCATCCAAGTGGAGAATCGCTCATTGACGGTACCGGCCAGAAACTATCCGATTTCCTTCTCAAGGATACCATGCACTGGTACGGAAAAGACCATTTGGACTGGTTTGGCCCCGAGCTGCCTCTTCTGCTCAAGGTCCTGGCCATTGACCGTCCGCTCTCCATCCAGTGTCATCCCTCTGAGTTCCAGGCAAGGGAAGGGTGGGAGAGTGAGAACTCCTTCCGCTCGAGATTCCCACAGGAACTTTGGAACTATAAGGATCCCAACAGGAAGGCAGAGATCATATATGCCCTGACCCCTCTGACTGCCATGTGTGCTTTCCGCCCTCTGGAGAAGAGTCTGCCCATACTAAAATCCCTCATTCCTGTCGGTTTTGAAAAGCATTTCTCTGAACTGGATGGCCAAAGCTCCGATGAGGACCTAGCTCTTCTTTTCGAGACCCTCTATACGATGAAGAAGGAAGACCTCGTCCCTCTGATAGAGGAGTACATCAAATCCCTGCGTGAGAGAGAGGACCTCCCTTTCTCCTCTGAAGATGGGCTGTTCCTGGAAAGCAAGGGCATCGCCCTCACCTGTTATGAGATGTATCCTCAGGACCCGGGACTCTTCTGTCCTTTCCTGCTCAACGTCAAGCATCTCAAGGAAGGGGAGGCTCTCTATCTTGAGCCCAGGACCCTGCACGCCTATGTGCAGGGCAATGGGGTAGAGCTGATGAGCTCCTCGGACAATGTCTTGCGTGGAGGCCTGACCAACAAGAAGGTCGACGTGCACGAACTGCTGAAGATTTTGGAGATAAAAGGGAAAGAGGTGGAGCCAGTGCTGACACTGACCGGCAGTTCAGGAAGGAAACATCTGCTTACTCCCACTGAAGAGTTCCATCTTATGGTCTGCTCATCAGGTTCCTACAAGATTACCGACCGCAAGAGTATTGAGTTGCTGTTCTGCACTGAAGGGAAGGCGAGTTTCACCGATGGAGGCGACAAGGTCGTCATTGCCAAGGGTGAGTGCTATGTCGTAGCCGCATCCCTGCAGGAGTACCAACTTGAAGTGGAGGGGAAT
This sequence comes from Spirochaetales bacterium, assembly GCA_012838275.1. Taxonomy (GTDB): domain Bacteria; phylum Spirochaetota; class Spirochaetia; order Sphaerochaetales; family Sphaerochaetaceae; genus Sphaerochaeta. The sequence goes on along the minus strand of DUPO01000005.1, from coordinate 8,791 downwards.
CTCTTTATTGCTGACGTACCAAGATAAGGGGATTCTTGACCCTTGGACTTTTCCTCAGTACGTTAGACACGTGTAAGGGTGTCAAAGTATGAAAAAAGATTCTGGGGATATACTCTCCCTCATTGCAAGGTATGCTGTCTTGGCAGCGGTTATTGTTGTTGTCCTGCTTGCTGTCGATGTTTTTCTGAGCAATCGGGACACGATAGTCTACTCACCTCCAAAACCTCTGGTTGTGGTGGAGAAGCCCCAGACGGGACGTGTCTCCAGGCGAGGTGTCTTCCCCTCCTATGTGCAGGCCCGGGATATCGTCCCTGTCGTGGCGCTGGTCGGAGGGAAGATCGAATCGTTTCCTGTAACGGTAGGACAACTCCTGCAGAAAGGTGAGGTGTTGGCTACCATTGACAGCGAACCCTTCATGCAGCAGGTAAAACAGGCTGAGGCTGCGTATCTTGCCAGTGAGAGTACCTTTGCCAGGATATCCTCGCTTTATCATAATAAGGCGACAACCGAACAGAACTATGACCAGGCGAAGGCGCACCGTGATGCTGCCAAGGCCCAGTACGAGCTTGCCAACCTGCAAGTGGGACATGCGACAGTCGAGGCTCCTGTGACAGGGACTATCCTGATGAAGAACAGTTCTGTAGGCAGCATCGCCGGAGGGCAACAGAGCCTTGCCGTCATGGCGGACCTCTCCTCCCTTGTGGTCAAGGTCGAGGTCCCTGAAACCTATTATGAAAAGTTTTGGAATAACCTTGATGCTCTGCGTATCGAGGTAACCAGCCCCAGGTGGGAGCACCCTGTTGCTGCGAAGCTGCTTCACATCGACCCTTTCGTGCAAAGCGAATCAAAAACCTTCAAGCTCGAGGTCCTCCTGGAGAGTGTGGAGGAGCTTGTACGCCCGGGTATGGCGGTCTCTGTAAGCATAACCTACGAAGAGGAGGATGATGCCTACCGCATGAGCCAATCGATACGCAAAAGCGACGGTTCGTGGTATATCTACCACCCCGATACCGGACAGGTTGAATATGTAAGGGTGCCTGTTGCATTGGAAAACGAAGAGTTTTTCAAGATTCCCGAAGCTTACCAGGAGAGTTATTTCGTGGTCGATGGCCAGCACATCCTGTTTGACGGTCAAGAGGTCCGTGTTGCAGGAGAAAGCCTGTGAAGGTCTCAAAACAGGCGATACGCCACCCAGTCATCATCGGGATGTTGCTCATAGTGCTTATGGCCTTTGGATTCTATAGTTTCACAGGCCAGAACATCGAGTTCATGAGCGACATCAACCTGCCTTCCATCATGGTCCTCTCAGTCTATCCTGGAGCGGGTGCTGAGGATGTGGAGGATGAGGTCACCAATATCCTTGAAGATGAGTTTGTAACCCTGCCTAATTACAAGTCCATGGACTCTGTCTCCACCAACTCCATGAGTGTGATCACCATCTACTATCAGGACGGCGTGGATCCTTACGACCAGCTTGAAGAAGTGCGGTACAGGATAACCACGCTGTTGTCTGAACTTCCCAAGAACCTGGAAGGGGAGCCCATTGCCCTGGTAGGTGGGGCTACCATGCTTCCTATCCTTACTTTCTCCATCTCGGGTGGTAAGGACCTTGGAAGGGTGACCTCCTATGTACAGGATGAGCTGCTTCCTTCCATAAACAGGATTCAGGGAGTGGCCGAAGTAAACATTCATGGCAAACATGAGCTTGAGGCTTTTGTCCAGCTACGACTGGACGACCTCTCAGCCAAAGGTATCAGTGTCACACAGGTGTTTACCCTCATAGAGTATGCAAACAGTCGTATGCCTCTGGGATCTGCTGAGTACCAGGGAAAAACCCTCGATCTCCGATATGGAGGCTCGTTCGACTCCTTGGAGGATCTGAAGAGTGTTACCGTCGGCTTTACCGCCCAGGGTACGCCCATCAGGCTTGAGGATGTCGCTACCGTCTCCTTGAGATACCCTGAAATGACCTATGCAGTGCAGAGTGACAACGAATCCCTCTTGGTCGCCGAAGTGACCAAACGGACAGATGGGAATATAGTGAAGATAAACAAGGCGATCAGGGCCTTGCTGGAGGAAGAGGAGAAGAGGATCGGAGGAGCACTCAGCTTCTCCATCATAGGTGATGACAGCAGGACTACCATGGCATCGCTCTATACTGTCATCAGGAGTGGATTGGCAGGCATACTCATGGCCATTCTTGTCATTGTCCTCTTCCTGGGGGATGCCCGCTCGACGCTCATCATTGGTTTTTCCATACCCCTCTCCTTGCTTTTCGCTTTCATCGGCATGCGCGTAGCGGGTATCACCGTCAACCTGATGAGCCTCTCCGGTCTCGTAGCAGCCTTGGGGATGGTCGTGGACGGCTCGATCGTCATGCTGGAGCAGATATACCGGTATTATAGGAAAGGGGAGCTCACTGTCTTAGAGAGCATCGATAGGGCAAGCGATGAGGTAGGCGCGCCGATTCTGGCTTCAACGCTGACCACCATGGTCGTCTTCATACCCATCGCAATGCTCAGTGGCATCATCGGCATGATATTCAAGGATATCGCCCTTACCCTGATCATGGCTCTGGCAGGATCCTTTTTGGTTGCCGTGGTCTTTGTCCCTTTCTTTGCAAAACTCCTGTTGCGCCCAACTCCCCCCAAGGAGAAAAACCGAAGATTCAATCGTATCATGGCCTCGATCGAACGGGGCTATACAAAGGCCTTGGCTTGGAGCCTTTCTCACAGTGCATTTATCCTGGTGATCTGTATTTCTGTCCTGGCCTTATCAGCATTTACCATAACCAAGGTTGGCTTTACCTTTCTGCCCTCCACCGACAACAGTGATTTTTATGTCCATATGGAGTTTCCTCAGGGTTACAGCTTGGAGCAGACCCTTGAACGTAGTGCTTTTGTGGAGAGCCTTATCCGAGCCGAGGTTGAGGAGCTGCAGGATGTGGTAACGTACTCCGGGATGAGTGATATGTTCCTAGGGACGGGTAATCCCAGCCTGGCCTATTCCAGGGTGGTCCTGGTTCCCGTTGCGGAGCGTAAACGTAGTGTGCATGAGATCATGCTCACGCTGCAGGCTCTTATCGTCAACGAGGTCCCCGATTTGACCATCCGCCTTGAGAATGGCGGATTTGACAAGCTGTTGGGATTTGTAACTGGAGGTGGCGGGTATGGGATCACCTTGGTGAGTGAGGACCTGGAACTGTTGTTTTTTGAAGCCCAACGAATCCAAGACCACCTGCAACACGATCCTGCAGTTGTCTCCACCAGAGTCGACACCTCTTTCGATGCAAGCCAGATGGTTTTGGAAATGGACCGTGAAAGCCTCAACATGCTGGGGATCAATAGCTATGAAGCTGCTCTGACCAGCAGGATTCTTGTGGAGGGTATGGAAGTGTCGACCTTCACCGACAAGCGGGGCAACCGATACCCGATCAGGGTGGGAAGCGATGCGACCGATAGGCCCTTCACCGATGAAACGCTCAATTCCATACGGCTCTATTCCATGGCCGGCTCGTCAATTCCTCTCTCCTCAGTTGCCAGGCTGGAGGTGCAGCCTACCTTAAGTGAGATCAACCATACCGACCGTGCGAAGACCATAACGATAGGTGCAGCCCTGGTAGATGAGGATACTTCCCTTGTCTTGGCTCGGATGAATGAATATCTGGAGGCGCAGCCCTTGGCTGACGGGGTAAGCTCTCTCTCAGGAGGGGTCCTTCAATTGATTGAGGAGTCCATTCCTCCTGTTGTCTCAGCACTGCTCATCGCCTGGTTCCTTGTCTATACGGTGATGGTCATCCAGTTCGAGCGCTTCAGGCAGCCTGCAATCATCATTGTCTCCATACCATTCTGTATTATCGGAGTGGTGCTGGGGCTGCTAGGTTTCGGCTCGACCCTCAGCATTGTCTCGTTGCTCGGAATAATAGCCTTGGGGGGTATTGTCGTGAACAACGGCATCATCCTCATCGACTATGTGAACCTCTTAAGGCGACAGAAGACAGAATTGACGGGGGATGCGGGACAAAAAGAGCAAGAGAGTAAAGAAACCTTGTGCACAGCCATCATAGAAGGCAGTGCCTCGCGTCTTAGACCGATATTCATGACTACCATCACAACAATGCTGGGCGTCGTTCCTATGGCCTTTGCAGCGGGGGAGGGGGCTGAAATATACGCGCCCTTGGGGCAGGCCATAGCAGGGGGGCTCTTTACCTCGACCCTGATAACCCTCTTCATCATCCCTGTCCTCTACTTCATTACAGAAAGGCGTATCCTACGCAGGAAGGCTGAACGATCATGAACAAGAAAAAAACCGTACTTTTGATTATATGTCTGCTCTCCTCTCTGATGTTGTCATCGGCAACCTACACAGAGGCTGAGCTCCGAGGTTTGCTGCTCTCCAACAATCTTAAACTCAGGAGTGCAATAGACGACCAGGAACTGTCATTACTGGACGTCAAGGATGCAAAGGCAGGGTATGGTCCGACAATTGATCTTGAGATATCGGGGACCTACCTCGCTAACCCAATGGATACAATAGAATTTGTTCTCCCCGCATCTGTTGGACCCCATCTTGCAGGGATTCCTCTAAGCATCGACACCGGGCTGACAAACACCCTGTATAATTTTTCCCTCACCTTGGCCCAGCCAGTCTGGACCTGGGGCAAGCTTCGCAACGGGGTGGCGATGACCGAGAAGCTTGTGGAGATCAGGCAAAGACAGCGTTTTGCCCTACAGAAATCCCTGCTGGCCGAACTTGAGAGCAGGCTCTATGCCCACCGTTACCTGACATCTATGGAAGAGTTGCTACAGCTCCAAAAGGATAAGGCGGAGGCCTTGGTGAATTTGGCGCGGGAGGCATCTGATAACGGCATGGCTCTCGAGGAGGATGTCCTCTTTGCACAGGTCTCTGCTAGTCAGATAGAAGTTGCAAGGGTGCAGGTTGCCCAGCAAAGGCAAAAACAACGGTTGGCCATAGGCCGTCTTTGTAATATCGATCTTGAGGAGCGTGACCAGCTTCTTTGGGAGCCGGATACCGAACAACTCCGCTCCATGCTCCGGTATGATCTGAAAACACTCCAGGCCATGGCTACAGGAAAAAACCAGGACCAAGTGCGTATTGCCACCCTGATGACTGAGCTGGCAGCACTTTCCACCTCCATTGCAAAAGGGGACCTGTATTGGAAGCCTGATATGGCGATGCAGGTCTCCTTGGAGTATGGAGGGTCCAAGTTTCCATTCGTTGAAAATGATTGGATGGACAAGGATGATTATACCTTCAATGTGTCGGTGGGCATGAAGACCACCATCTGGGATGGGGGAAAGAAGTTCCATGAGGTAAGACGCAGTGCTGTCAAGGAGAGTCAGGCTCAGCTTGATATGAACCAGGTCTACCAGGCGATACAGGCTCAGGTGGAGGAGGCGTATCACACGTTGCACCTTGCCGATGCGAACTTGGAATACCTCCGTCTCAAACAGAGGTCCGCCGAGGCCACCGAAGCCCAGCAAAAGCTTCTTTTTGAAAGTGGCTATGGATCAGAAGCCGATCTGCTCAAGGCAGAGCTGGCATTGCTGTCTGTAAGCTTTGAGATGGAGCAGCAGTGGCTCTCCTACACCGGAGCCTTTGCCGCAATTAATGCACTTTGTGGGGTAGAGAATCCCTTATTGTAGTGGTATAGTCTCCCTATGGACAAATTCCTGGAACTGCTTAGTAAAGAGATGAGGCCTGCCATGGGCTGTACGGAACCTGCAGCTTCGGCTCTTGCCGGTGCTAGGGCAGGGGAATTGTTGGGAGCGATCCCCACCTCGGTTGAAGTTGTAACCAGCCGGGACATGGTCAAGAATGCCATGGGGGTCGGCCTGCCCAACTGCTCCTTGAAGGGGATTCAGGCTGCTGTAGCCCTGGGGGTATGCGGAGGTCCTGTGGAAGCGGGGTTGAGCATACTGAGCGAGATAGGGGAGGAACAGCTGCTCCTGGCCAAGAACTTAGCGGTCTCCCTTTCCATCAGCCCCACGGTCCCTTCTCTCTACATACAGGTTACGGCACGTAAGGGTGAAAGTTCTGCGGTAGCGGTTATAAGCGGGGAGCACGACCGTTTCAGCTTCTTGCAAAAGGACGGCGAGATCCTGCTCTCCTTACCTGTGGACAACTGCAGTTCGATCCTAGAAGAGTCCGATGAGGATGTCATTGGAAGGGCTACACTGGCAGAACTTTTCGCATATGCCGATTCCGCTCCCGAGCAGGCTATTTCCCTCTGCCTCAATGCCAAGGATACGAACCTAGCCATAGCTGAGCATGCCGTACGCAATGAGTACGGGCTCTCAGTAGGTAGAATCGCTTCAGAGAGTCTCAATATGGAGCCTAAAAGCCTTTCTGAGGCATTTAGCCTTGGATCGGCTCTAGCTGCCGCCGCCAGTGATGCAAGGATGGCCGGCTGTCCGCTGCCGGTCATCATCAACAGTGGGAGCGGCAATCAGGGGATTACCCTGACCGTGCCCCTCGCTGTGGTGGCATCGTATCTGAAGAAGAGTGACGAGGCCTTGGGTAAGGCGTTGGTACTCAGTGAACTCGTAGGTTTATCCCTGACAGCAAGGAAGAATCGTCTCAGTGCCCTATGTGGAGCTTTTACCGCTGCCATCGGCACTGCTTGCGGTCTGGTATATCTGCTCGACGGGGATCTGGAAATTATGGATCGAGCCATAAACACGATGATTGGTAATCTTACAGGAATCATCTGTGATGGTGCGAAAATGACCTGTTCCTTGAAGATATATTCTTGTGTAGAGGCTGCTAATCTTGCATGTAAGCTTGCTTTTCGAGGGTACTCCCCTGGAAACGAGAGTGGAATTGTGGGCAGGAGCAGCTTGGAAAGTATGGATTTTCTATCGAGGATCAGCCGTGAGGGGATGGAGGAGACCGACAGGACCATCCTCTCCATTATGTTGGGGAAACAATTATGAACTATGTCGCAATAGATTTTGAGACCGCTAACAGCTATGCGGGGGGTGCCTGCGCTGTTGCCTTGGCTCGTTTTGACGAAGAAGGGAGTCTGCTTGATTCCTACTACTCGCTTATCAAGCCCAAGCACCCTTATTTCGATCCTGGCATGAGTGCTGTGCACAAGCTCAAGGATGAGGACTGTCTGGCGGCTTTAGAATTCGATGCTTTGTGGCCTGTAATGCGTTCTTTTATCGGACGCGATATCCTGGTAGCCCATAATGCTGTTTTTGATATGGGAGTGCTCAAGGGCTGCTTTGAAGCATATGACCTTGAAGCCAGGGAGATGTCATACTTTTGTACTTACACCATTGCAAAAAAAGTGTGGCCGGAGATGCTCAGCTATAAGCTGACCTACCTATGCGACCACTTCGGTATGGAGTATCAGGCCCATTACGCCCTCGATGATGCCGTCATGTGCGGCAAGTTGTTTGGCAGGCAGTGTCGGGGCAATCTTGCTGACCTTCTTACGCTGAGGAGGTTTCTCATCTCAAGCGGCATCGAGGCCAAGGTTATTGGGCATCAGCAAAAAGAACTCTTTTTCCTATAAAGGGGTAGAGTCCGGTTACCCAAAAACCTAACATTGCATAACGACTGAAGGATCCTACAAAGTAGAGGGCCTCTGGAATCAGGGCCTTCAGTCCCATGATGCCGATCACTGCGACCATTCCAAGCAGGAAGCGCAACAGCTTTCTCTGCAGCGTGGCTTCTACGGAGTAGTTTACCTTCTTGGTCTCAAATGCGAAGCCGAGATAGCCTCCTCCTGCGAGAGCCAGGGTTTTCATGAGGTCTGAAAAGGCCACCTCATCAACACTATGGGTGTTGAGCAGGATGGCAAGGCCCAATCCAAGCACAAATGTAATGACTCCAATGACGAAGGTGAATTTGTAGCGCTTGTCCCTGTCCTCATAGAGAGCACTCAGTTTGGAGTAGGCGAACAAGGTGATACCGATACCCAAGACCCAGCCCCCAAACACATCTATAGGCCAGTGGACCCCAAGATAGAGCCTGCTGGTCCCTACAAGCACTATCATGACAGCACAAAGGATGCTTAAAGCCCGTTTCTTATAGGCAAATGCTAGGGAGCTGTAAAAGGATGAGCCTGTTGTCGTATGACCTGAAGGGAAGGAGTATCCGGTAGCTGTCGCAAGGCGTTTGCCATCGACACTTTCCAACACCTGGAAGGGTCTGGGAGCCCGGACGATGGCCTTGAGCATTCCCATGGAAATAACCGAAAAAAGGAGCGTAGAGCAGATGGTGAAACCCTTGTTCTTGTCTAGGTTCCATAGGATATAGACCATTACGCCGATTACGAATGTCTGTTCCCCAACTGCTGAGGCGACATTCGCCAATGAATCCATGAATGGACTACCGATGTTCTGGAAGAAAAGCAGGATTGTTTCTTGCATAAAAATACTCCTTCCTTAGGAGTATAGGCAACGTATGGGTCACTTGCAATAACGAAAGGGGTACAAACGTGAAGTTAGCCACTTGTTCATTGGTAAGATACCTTTCATGGTTTTCCCATAGGTTGGAGGGAAGTGCTGAAGGGAGTGTATGCTAAATGCAATGGTTTCCCCAATCTGGCTAAAAGCGGAAGAATTACCCAAGTATCTAGAGCTTTCAAAACATCAATCTCATAATTAGGCCCAAAAAGGGAACTTTTATAATTTTCTTTCCGGGGGTTGTTGACAAAACTACAGCGATATTGTAGTTTGCTACTTGCTACGAGGGCGTAGCGAAGCTGGTTATCGCGACGGCCTGTCACGCCGTAGATCGCGGGTTCGAGTCCCGTCGC
>DUPO01000004.1 GCA_012838275.1 Spirochaetales bacterium | reverse complement strand
TGGTCAATTTGCCTCGATGCTCTCCAAGGCGAAGGGAGGTGCTTCCGCTAGGGTTCTTCTTATCACAGCATGCTCAGCCTCCAAGAGAGCCGGATCCTTTTCAAGAATCCTGTCGGCTTCTGCCCTGGCTATCTCGATGAGTGGCAAGTCCTCGGTAAGGGAGGCGTAGTGGAGGCGCAGGAATCCGGACTGTCTTGTTCCTGTCATCTCACCGGGGCCTCTGATAAGCAGGTCCTTCTCAGCGATGTAGAATCCGTCAGTGGACTCTTTCATAACCTTCAGGCGCTGTTTGGCCTCATCGGTAAGCTGGTTCCCAAAAACCAGAAAGCAGTAGGAGTCCAAAGTGCTCCGCCCGACCCTTCCTCGCAACTGGTGCAAGGCGGAGAGGCCGAACCGGTCGGCATGCTCGATGACCATGCACGTGGCATTGGGTATGTCGATGCCAACCTCAACGACACTGGTGGAGACCAGATAGGAGAGCTCGCCACTCTGGTATCGCTTGAGTATGGACATTTTCTCTTCGTCATCAAGTTTGCTGTGGATCAGGTCGGATGGGACATCGGGGTACTCTGCCTTGAGGAACTCATACATGTTGGTGACATCCCTAAGGTCGCTCTCCCCACTGTCGTCTATTCGAGGGTAGACAAAATACGCTTGGTGGCCTCGGTCGAACTCCACTCCGACGGCCTTGTACATCCTCTTGCGGCTCTGTTCATTCACCAGTAGGGTTACTACCGGCTTTCTTCCAGGGGGCATTGTCTTTATCGTCGATACGTTCAAGTTGCCGAACACAGTTAGGGAGAGGGTCCGGGGAATGGGCGTTGCGGTCATCAGAAGAAGATCCGGCACTTCGGCCTTCTCCATGAGGGCAAGGCGCTGTTCAACTCCGAACCGGTGCTGCTCGTCGATGATCACATACCTGAGACGCTTGAAGGAGACCTCCTTGGAAAAGAGGGCGTGGGTGCCCACTACAATATCAACCTCCCCGTCCGCGATGGCTTGTAACAGAAGTTTTCGTTCCTTGCTCTTAACCGAACCTGTAAGGAATGCCATCCTTACTCCCAAAGGTTCCAGAAGCTTTGCCCCTGATTCCGCATGCTGCCGTGCAAGCAGCTCGGTCGGTGCCATGAAGGCGACCTGTGCATTTTGGGAGAGGACGTGGAGTGCTGTAATCCAAGCCACCAGGGTCTTGCCACTACCCACATCGCCTTGTAACAACCTGTTCATGGGAACATCACCGGCAAGGTCCTTGCGGACCTCGTGCAGTACGGTTATCTGGTCGCTTGTCAGGGAGAAGGGTAGGCTTTCTATGAGGGCGAGTTCTATCTTGGTGGGGTTTGCCGAGCGTAGTTGGGCTTCACCCTGTTGGAAGCCTTTCCTTCTGCGGGCGATCAGCTGCAAGTAGAAGAGCTCATCCAAGGCGAGTGTCTTCCTAGCCTCCTCATGCTCTGCAAGGGAGGGAGGGAAGTGCCATATCCTGATCGCTTCATCCATAGGCATCAGCGAATGGGCGGCCCGCAGGGAGGGAGGGAGTTCCTCCTCGAACTGGTCTACCGAACCGAGCACTTTCCGGACATTGGCTCTGATAAGCCTCTGGGTGAGGGCTCCCCGCAATGGATAGATGGGGAGTATTGCTCCGAAGGAGGAGGGGAAGTCCCCATCCTCTGTTGCCGGATGGAGCTCGAACTGGGAGCTTTGCAATTCCCCCCTGTTGTAGGAGACCTGGGCATAGATATAGTATATGTGGCCAACCTTAATGCTCTTTTCCAGAAAATTCCTCCCGAAACAGAGCAAGGAGAGCCTGCCGTCACCGTGGCCGGAGACATCCCTTAAGAGGATTTTCAATGTGCGTTTCTTTGCGCTTCTTTGGCCGAAGTAGGAGTGGGCGATAACCTCTACAAGCGTATTCGCCATCTCAGAGTCCTGGATACCTCCCAAAGGGCGGACCTTGCTGCGGTCTTCCCATGCCCTGGGTGAGAAGAGCAGAAGATCGGAGTAGGTGCTGATGCCCAGCTCGCCATATGCTTTGGCCGAAGCCGGACCTACTCCCCCTAGGGTCTTGATGCTTGTTTGAAGCGCCCTAAGGTAAGCCATACTCAGAAGGAGAGTTTAGCGAAGACTGCCACCAGAACCTTGACCAGGGCGGAGGAGCCCAGATAGACCAGGACAAAGAAGATCAGGCTGCTCAGTACCAGCTGACGGTCATTGATCGCCTTGCCCTTGTAGAAAAGCCTCTGGACCCAGTTGAGGACCCCGCCGACTAGTGAGTCGATCATCTTGATGTAAGCCAGGGTGTTGGGACCTCGCTTGTAGCAAAAATAGAGGCGGACTCCAAGCACAGCCATGACAAACCAGAGTATCGGGCTGATCAAAAAGGACCAGAGGGTGCTTAGTACCAGGGCTAGGACCATGCCTACCGTGATTTTCCCGTAGGAGCCGAAGAGCCTGAGTATGCTCTGCACTACCGAGAGGACTGCGAGGGCAACAAGGGGGGTGAGGTCTATGTGACTTCGCCTGAGGGTGCTGATACCTCTGAACCAGTTGAGGTACGGATCGATAATCCTTCCCAAAAACTGGGAGAGGGGGTTTTCCGCACTTTGGCCTGGGAGGCGTATCCACGTCAGGACAATCCGAACCCAGATCAACAGCGAGTAGAGTGAGATGAGTGCAGCCAGAAAAGAGGCTATGCCCATCAGCCATTGTGGCGCGGTGCTAAAGGAGAAAAGGCCTCCGTTGTAATAGGTTTCATCCATTGTGATCCTCCGTTAGTAAGATACCCAACATTTGGTTATTAGTCGAACCATATATTAAGAACTGACCGGTTATTTTTAACTTCTTCGATAAATTCATCACAGTAGCGCACTTTGAACTCACCACCACAGGCGATGACGTCTTTCTCGGGATTTTCCCCTTCACGTATGATCAGCTCCACCTTGCACCCTCCTTCCCAAGTGAGAAAGGAGTCTCTAAGGGTGGTCATCTGTTCGGGTTTGCAAAAGGATTTTTCCAATTCGATGTGACATTTGGTCACAGCCATGGGGGACAGGTCCTCCGGATTTGCATATATCGCCTCGATCAGGTAGGAGATTTTTCCTTCACCGCGAGAGTTGTCAAAATTGCCTGTGAAACCATAGATGCCGTCGACGTGCAGGATCTCCTTGTACTGTTCGAACGATTTGGGAAAGAGTGTCGCATCAAAGGTGGAATTCAGGTCGGTGAGCTGCAGGAACGCCATCACATCCCCCTTCTTGGTCGTATAGGGACGTATGTTTGTCACCATGGCGATGATATTTGTCACCCTACCAAAGGGGAGGGTCTCCACTCTTGCCGTATTAACCGTCACTCTCTCTGAAATGGCTTTCTTATAGGCATCCATCGGATGGCCGGAGATGTAGAACCCCAGCAGGGCTTTTTCAGTCTCGAGCTTTTCATTGAGTGCCCAATCCTCCACTTCAGTCATGGTGAAGGTATCCATCTGGGCTTCAATCTCCTCATCAAAGAGGGATATCTGGCCAAATGCACGCTCTTCCCTTCGTTTCTGCACATAGGTCACTGCATCAGCGACATGTGCTAGCAGGGTGGGTCGGTTTACCCCCATGGTATCAAAAGCCCCTGCCTTGATGAGGGATTCGAGAAGCTTGGAATTGCTTGAGCGAGAGTCAATTCGGGTAAGGAAATCCAGAAAGTCCTTGTAGGGCCCGTTTTTTTCCCGCTCCGCGACAAAGAGCTCGACCACCCCCTCGCCTACATTCTTGATCCCTGCAAGGCCGTAGACGATCTTGTCGCCCACTACCGAGAAGTGCTTGTCCGAATAGTTGATGGAAGGTGGCATGATATCAAGGCCCTGGTCCTTGGCTACCTGCAGGTATTCGGCGAACTTGTCGGGGTTGTTCATCTCATTGGTCAGGTTCGCAGCCCAGAACTCGGCCGGGTAGTTGGCCTTTAGGAAAGCTGTCTGGTAGGCGACGACAGAGTAGGCAACAGCATGGGATTTGTTGAATCCATAGCCAGCGAAGGGTTCGAGCATCTCAAATATCTCAATGGCGTGCTTTTCGGTCCTTCCCAAGGCTTTTGCCCCAGCGATGAATTTAATCTTCTCTTCAGCCAGGGCCGCAACCTTCTTCTTACCCATGATACGTCGCAAGATGTCGGCATTTCCCAATGAATAGCCGGCAATGATCTGAGCCACCTTCATTACCTGCTCCTGGTAGACGATTACCCCATAGGTTGTCTTCAGTTCCTCTTCCAATTCAGGATTCGCATAGGTGATGGGTTGCCTGCCTCTTTTGCTGTTGATGAATTGCGGGATGTAGGCCATGGGACCTGGCCTGTAGAGGGCATTGAGGGCTACCAGGTCTTCAATGTCCGATGGCTGGGCATCCCTGAGGATGTTCTGCATGCCCGAGCTTTCAAACTGGAAGACAGCGGCACTCTCCCCGCGGGAGAGCATGGCAAAGGTCTTGGGATCCTTCTCGTCGATGTTTGCGGCACTGAAAGTGGGATCCTTTTTCTTGATGAGGTCCTCAGTGTGCTTGATCAAGGTCAGGGTCTTCAACCCAAGGAAGTCCATCTTTACCAGACCGCACTCTTCGATGAGGTCCATCGTGTATTGTGTGGAGATTGCCCCGGTCTTGGCATCACGGTAAAGAGGGACATAGTTGACCAGGTCCTCCTTGCCGATGACCACTCCCGCAGCATGGGTGGAGGTGTGTCGGTTCAGCCCTTCTAGCCTTCTGGCAGCATCGAAGAGCTCTGCATAGATACCACCCCTCTTTTCCAGCTCGACAAGCTCCTTGCTCATTTCAAAGGCCTTGGTAAGGTTCATCTTAGGGTCTTCAGGAATGAGTTTGCAGATGTTGTTTGACTCGTCGTAGGGGATGTCCAGCACCCTCGCCACATCCTTCACCACAGCCTTTGCCTTCAAGGTACCGAACGTTGCAATCTGGGCGACCCTCTCTGTCCCGTAGTGTTCGGTGACATAGTTGATGACCTCTTGCCTTCTCTCATAGCAGAAGTCGATGTCAAAGTCAGGCATGCTGACGCGGTCAGGGTTGAGGAACCGCTCAAAGAGCAGGTTGTACTTGATAGGGTCGACATTGGTGATGCCCAGGCTGTAGGCAACCAGCGATCCTGCGCCACTGCCCCGTCCCGGACCTACCGGGATATCATGGTCCTTGGCCCACTGGATATAGTCCATGACGATGAGGAAGTACCCTTCGAAAGTCATGTTGATGATGACATCGAGTTCGAAGTCCAGCCTTGTCCGCAACTCCTCTGAGATGGTCTCATACCGTTCCTTCAGTCCCTCGCTGGAGAGGTGGCGTAAGTATTCGGCCGGGCTTTCAAAGCCTTCAGGGACCTTGAATTCAGGGAGAAGGGGGCCGGGCAGGTGGAGTTCGATATTGCACCTTTGGGCTATCTTCTGCGTATTGGAGAGTGCCTCGGGACACCAGGAAAAGAGCTCTTGCATCTCCTGATGACTTTTCATGTAGAATTCAGGACTGGGGAAACGCATCCTGTCCGGATCATTCTTCTTGGAGTTGGTTCCGATGCACAGAAGCAGGTCCTGGGCATTGGCGTCGCTTTTTTCGATGTAGTGTATGTCATTGGTACAAACCAGGGGTATGCCGGTCTCATCACTGAGTTTTTTCAGCATGGGGTTTGTTCTCTTCTGTTCGGTCAGGCCGTGATCTTGCATCTCCAGGTAGTAGCGCTCGTCATCGAAGACCGAGGCGAACCAGAGGGCGCGCTCTTTTGCCTCCTCATACTGGTCACGTAGCAAGTTCTGCAGGATCTCGCCGCCTAGGCATGCCGAGAGACAGATCAGACCTTCATTGTATTTGAGTAGCAGCTCGTCGTCGATTCTGGGTTTGAAATAAAACCCTTCGGTGTAGGCAAGGGAGTTGAGGCGCATGAGGTTGTGGTAACCGGTCTCGTTCATTGCAAGGAGGATGAGATGGTACTGGTTGGGTTTTTTCCCTCCGACCATACTCTTCTCCCATCGGCTTGTTGGATTGGAGTAGAATTCACACCCTATGATGGGGTTGATACCCGCTTCTTTTGCGGCAAAATAGAAACGCAGGGCACCGAACATGTTCCCATGGTCGGTGATTGCAAGACTGCGCATATGCAATGCCTTGGCCTTCTCCATATAGCGTTCGATGGGGGCGGCCCCGTCGAGCAGGGAAAAGTCTGTGTGGTTATGCAGGTGGGTAAAGGGCTCATATAGGTGTTCTTCCATAAGACATGCTCCAAATAATTACGCTTGCAGGGTCTTTGAGTTCAGTTTATGAAGAACCGATTCAAACATTCTTCGTCCTCTTTCAAGCTGCAGTTCGGTGATAGTGCTGTGTTGTTTCTTCAGTTCCGCAACCAGCTCATACGAAATCGTGTTGACCCGCTCGGGGTGTATGGGTAGGGTGAGCGAGGAGAGTTTTGACTCGATGTCCTTGCTCATGTAAAAGGCTTTTGTCGGAAAACTCATACAGAACTGTACTTTGCTCAGCGAATTCTGAGTCCGATTTGCCTGAAATGCGAATATAACACACTTGTCAGTGTTTCGGATAGGGTCCTCAACGGTAGAAAGGGAGTGGAAATCCCCATGGTCCAGGCCAATGCGGATCCTTGTCATCAGGGCAATCTCCGCTCCGAGGGCGAGTTTGCCCGTCTTGTCATACATACGGGAAATCGGGACCCAGTGGGTGGAAACCTTCCCTCCCTGATAGTACTTGAATTCAGCTGAAGCGTCGAGGATGGCCAAGGTGGTGGAAAGGGCGAATCTTACCTCGGGGATGCACAGTGACCCCCCGATGGTAATTTGACGCCTGACGATCTGTGATGCCAGGGTCTGCAGTGTTTTCTGCAGGATCTCCGGGAGTATGAGCTTTCCTGCATAGAGCAGCTGGGAAGCGCTTACCATCGCACCGATCTCGACAAACCGGTCGTTACGGGTGATTTTCTTCATCTCCTCTATCCCGCCAAGATCGATTATGGCATCCTTGGCGTCGCTGGGGTAGTACTCCTCCTGGCTCATTATGTACGTGCCTCCAGCCCATATCTGGGAGTTGGGATAGCGTAGGATAGTCGTATTGAACTCGTTGATCGTCTTCGGCGTATGGATTACTGGGGACCTAATTCCTTCGTACACGTTTTCGCCTCCTGAATGTAAGTGCTGTCTCGACGATCTGCACAAGCTCAGACATGTGCATGCACTGGCAAGTGTTCAGGGAGAGTTCCTGGATAATTACCTGCTCATCCAAGGTATCTTCCATATTGGTGGGGACCCTAGGACGGCTCATCATGGGAATATTGACCCTGTTCGGCCTGATGTTTGTAAGGCTTTGAAGGATGGATTCGATGATCAGCGTCTTGGATGCGTAGCAGTTGGGGCATGGTGTATTGCCGTTTCGTTGGTAAGCACGCTCTATATCCCTGCATTGTCTGGTCTTCTGATAACTTTCGAATGTGGTGACAGTCGCATTCCTCAGCCGGAAAGCTGGGATGACGCAGCTAAGCACTGCCTCATCGTTGAGCAGGACAATGCAGTTGCCGCACGCTTTTCCTTTACAGTGGCAAAGGAGGGTTCGGTTACCGACGTCCTCCATAAGGATGAGCGAAAGCGGCTTATTGGAATTAACCGAGAGAGAAAGGGCTTTTCCGTCGATGGTGCACTCTATTTTCATTTGTTTTCCCTCATAGCTTCAAGAATGATCTCCCCTGTTACCGGCACCTTGGGGATATGGGAGCCCAAGGCCTGCTGGAGCGCGGAGAGGAATGCCGCAGTGGCGGCTCCTTTCAGTGCACTGGTCACAGAGGAAGAGATCTGGTCCCCCTCCTCTTTTATGACTATGTCGATCGAGAAACTCTTGTCGCTGGAAAGATGTGCTCCTCCCTCGTGGAGTGTGCTTACGATGGTATGGCGTATCTTGCTGCGAAGGGCGTGTTCATCGAAGACCTTTCCTGTAGAAATGGAGACCCAGACATTGCGTACCACCGGGTGGAGGGTGACTGTCTGTATCTCCAGCTCCAGGGCGAGTGCGACCCAGCTGTTGGAAGCGAACAGGGAGCCCTTTGCACCTCCCATGCGGGAGTTGAGCACGCTCTCACAGATAGGGAGAGGTTGTACAAACCGTTTTTCCTTTATCTGGATACACGCCCTTTGTATCTGTTGGGGCATCCGGCCGCTGTTTGCAGAGAGTACGGACGGGCCGCTGTCTAGGAGTTCCTGCTCGTCGCTAGGGAAAGAGATATTCCCTTTCTCGACACCAAGCTCTTCGCAAATGATCTGTTTCCATATCCCGACACTCGCCCCGTTGGTGTAAAAGGAGGTGTTGCACTCCACCTTGTTGTTGGGGTTCAGCTGCACCTGCACCGATTGTTGCGGAAGACTTTTGCACTCGCTGCTGAAGCCGCTGATGCCGGAACCGCAAGCCAGGGCGGCGCCTCTGCTGTAGTTGAAGAATGTGGAGAGGCGTACCTTCATGTTAGACTGCATCTCGTAGGCTGCGCTTTTTCGTTGGAAGTCCGAACGTGTGGAGACATCGGTGATCGCCTCCTTCAGCCTTGTGAACTTGTCGAACTTGATGACAGGGAGGTGGGAGGTGCTATCTGAGGCGAATTTCAGTCTCCAGGCATAGGAGGTGTAGCCGGTAAGTTTTGCAACCTCATTGTACTGGCTCTCACTGGAGGTGAGGGCGTCACAATAGCCTAGGTCCCCGAAGAAATGCGCCGGAGGGGAGTTGCTGGTCATGAAGGTTATGGAGACCGAGAGAGCTTCCAAGGGGTAGATCGGCACAAGCCCTGCTATGAGTTGGTTGGACATCTCTTCGGTGAACAACGGGGAGCTGCCCTGATCCACTTCCACCGAGATCTCCTCGGCCTGAGGTTTTCCATCAGGGAAGAACCAGCTTTTCCTCTGAATGGTGATATCCGGCCTGTGACTCTCTATCTTGCACTGCAGCTCAACCGGGCACTGGGCCTTGATCGAGGCGACAGCAGCTATTGAGGCCAGATGCGTAGGGCCGAGAAGCATCTCGTCGTGTGGAGCATAGAAGGGCTGGCGGTGTATGACGATTCTTTTCTTTGGAAAAGTGGTGACCTCGCTGATAGTCTCACGCACATGGGCGGGCCATTGGGTGGGCATGTAGACGTGCAGCTTGTCATCCTCTATGTCGACGGTTATGCGTGTTATGTTATTGTTCGAGTAGCCGTTACCGCTGAAGCGATAGGTGCGCTCCATGGTCAGAAGGGTTTCATCGGAGGTGCTTGTCTCCATGTTCCCATAGCGGTATGTATACGGAACGGAGACTATCTGCTCGGACTTGCTGGAAATGTTAGCCGAAGGGCCTTCGGTAAAAGGCTCCTCGTAGGAGATGGATATCTCCCTGCTTTTCAGTTGGACCGACTCGCTGTCATAGCCGAATAGGGCAAGGATGGGCTGGTTCCGGTAGGAGACCTGTGACGAAGTCAGAAGCGTTGTCGCATTGTCCAGGACCCGGACCCTGTTGGTTCCCTGGATATCCCTTGCAGCAACCAAAACATAGTTATTGTCCAGTGGGGGAACCTTGATCTCGGTAATCTTGCCGACATCGATGGCAGAGGAGATGACTATGCCGTGGAGCAAATTCGCTTTGTTTGTGGGCTCTCTCTTGTCTACCATGGTATGCCTTCCTCTCTTGGTAAGAAAGATACCATGTTGGCCCGTTATCTGCAATGAGAGAAAGGCCATCCTCTGCTTGCAAAACAGGGGTGAGGAAGGTTACCATGGGAGCATGAATACCGATGAGCAAGACCCCCGACAGGAGATTGAAAATCTTTCCGACCTCCTGAGAACATACCAGAGAGCCTACTATGTCGATGCGCGTCCTCTGGTGAGTGACCTCGAGTATGACCGCCTGTTTGACCGGTTACAAGAACTGGAAGAGGCACATCCTCATCTCAGGCTCCCCGATTCCCCTTCCCAGAGGGTCGGCAGTGACTTGAGTAGTGAGTTTCCCGAGGTTGAACATACCATCCCCGTCCTGAGCCTGGACAAGGCGTATGCGAGTGGGGAGGTATCCTCATGGATGATCAAGACAGAGGCCAAGGTCTCCCAGGAACTCTCTTTCGTGGTTGAGGAGAAGATGGATGGTGTGTCCATCGTCCTTTACTACGAAAAAGGATTGCTAGTCCGGGCTGTGACGCGGGGTAATGGGATGGTGGGAAATGATGTGACAGCAAACCTGAAGACTATCGCATCCATACCCCTGAGGCTGCCTGAAGAGGTGGACGTCGCTGTGCGGGGTGAGGTCTTCCTTCCGAAGGAGGAGTTTCTTGAGCTGAACAAACGTATGGAGACCCCGTACGCCAATCCCCGCAATCTGGCTGCCGGGACGATCAGACGAATAAAAAGCAGTGAGGTGGCCAAGGTCCCCTTGAGGATCTACGTCTATGAAGGGTTTTGGAGTGGGGATCACCCTTTTACTGACCATATCTCCATCCTGTCCACCCTCGCTTCCTATGGGTTTTCGCTCAACTCCAACATCGCCCTCTTCTGTAAGAGCCGATCTGATGCACTGCAAAGGTTGGAAAAAGCTTCCCTGGCAGGTGAGGCCCTCTCATTTGCTGATTTTGATTCCTATGTGATCAAGCACACAGGGCAACGTTCTGAGCTCCCTTACGAGATAGACGGTCTTGTAGTGAAGGTGAATGAGCTTTCTGTCCGGGAGACCCTGGGCTATACCGAGCGTCATCCCCGATGGGCAATAGCCTATAAGTTCGAATCCCCCCAGGCCCAGACGGTGGTGGAGAATATTGATGTGCAGGTGGGCAGGACAGGGCGGATAACCCCTGTCGCCAGGGTTGCTCCGGTCCTCGTAGGAGGTTCGACAGTCTCCAATATCACACTGCACAACCAGCCTTACATCGATATGCTGGAACTCGCCGTTGGCGATATTGTCGAAATTTCCAAGCGTGGAGATGTGATCCCTGCAGTGGAGCGGGTGATCGAAAAGAATGAAAAAGGGAACAAGGTCTGGAAGCTCCCTCTCCTCTGTCCGAGCTGTTCGACCCCTCTTGTCATCCGTGGGGCGCATACCTTCTGTCCCAACGTGGCCTGTCCTGACCAGGTAAGTTCCCGCCTGAAGTTTTTTGCAGGCAAAGCCCAGATGGATATCGACTCCTTTGGGCCTGAGACTATCACCACACTTATTGACCTCGGCCTTCTTGAGGATGTCCCTGACATCTATACGTTGGATTATGAGAAGGCCCTTAGTGATACCCCCGGTTTTGGGGAAAAGAAGATTGCCGCGATCAAAGCCGGGGTGGAGAAGAGCAAGGGCCAGAGTTTCAGGCGTGTGCTTGTCTCCCTAGGCATTGGCGAGATAGGGAAGAAGGCGGCCGACCTGTTGGTGGGAAGCGGGCTGACGAGCATTGATGACCTGTTGGAGATAGCAGACAAGGACGATGTGGAGACCCTCACCACGATCAAGCAGATCGGACCCAAAAGTGCCCGCTTGCTTATCGATGGGCTTAACGATCCTGCGATGAGAGTCCGTATAGCGCAACTTCGCAAGCTAGGCCTGCAATTTGAGGAGGCAGAGGCGTCAGAGGCTCCCCCCCTCGAACAGAGCTTCGCCTCCCAGACCTGGTGTGTTACCGGCTCTTTCGTACATTTCAACCCGCGGACACTTGCATTGGAGGAGATCGAGAAACGGGGAGGGAGGACGACATCTTCAGTCACTGGCAAGACTACTCACCTTCTGGCAGGAAGTGGGGCGGGCAGCAAGTTGGCCCAAGCGACTAGGCTTGGTGTAAAGATCGTGAATGAAGAGAGGTTCCTCACTCTGTTGAAAGAGGAAAAAACCAACCAAAAGAGTGAAGATGTCCAAGGGGAATTCTCTTTTTAGTGACATTTTATTAAAAACCCTATATACAGGAAGCAGTATAAAGTGAGGAGTCATCATGCATGAACTAGCCAACGAATTGAACACGGCATTGAAAGGGACCATCGTCGACGAGATGTTTTCGGCTGTAGGAAGAAGAATGTTCTTTCCCAAGGGCATTGTTGCACAAGCTGCTGAGGCCAAGAAAAAGGCAACTCGGTTCAATGCGACCATAGGTATGGCTACCTCTAAAGGCATGCCCATGCACTTGAGTGACATCTTCACTCAGTTTGCAGAAAACTCCCTCACCCCTTCGCAGATATTTGCCTATGCCCCAGGAGGTGGGGACCCTGAGCTCCGTGAGCTGTGGAAAAGCGAGATGTTCAGGAAGAATCCCTCGCTGCAAGGCAAGGCCGTCTCCCTGCCCATCGTCACCGGAGGGCTGACCCATGGCCTGAGTCTGCTCGCCCAGCTGTTTTTTGAAGAGGGAGATACTCTGATCGTCCCCGATCTTGCTTGGGATAACTATGAACTGATATTTTCCCACCAGGTGAATACAACCATTAAGACCTTCCCGTTCTACACTGAAACGGGTGCGTTCAATGTGGATGCTCTCAAAGAGACACTCTCTTCCCTTCCGGGTAAAAAAGCACGAATCCTATTGAACTTTCCCAATAACCCTACTGGATTCACCCCGAGCAAGACCGAGATCGAGAGGACCAAAGAGGCTCTTGTGCAGCTTGCTGATGATGGTATGAAGCTGATGGTCATCTCCGACGATGCATATTTCGGCCTTTTCTTTGAGGAAGAGACCGAGAAGGAGAGCCTGTTCGCCTCCCTCTGCGATGCCCATGAGAATATCTTTGCAGTCAAGGCGGATGCTGCGACCAAGGAAGAGATGGTCTGGGGGTTTCGTATCGGGTTTGTGACCTACGGTGGAAAGGGTTTGAAGGCTGAGCATTATGATGCACTGAACAAGAAGACTCTCGGTATCATCCGCAGCACCGTCTCCAACTGTGACCGCCCCGGGCAGAGCCTCATACTCAAGGCGATGCGTGATGGGAAAAACTATCAGGCGGACAAGAGTGCAGCCTTTGCGGAGATGGAGAGGCGTTATCACACCATAAAGGCTAGCTTGAAAAAATATGAGAACAGCGAGTTGCTCAAGCCTTATCCTTTCAACAGCGGCTATTTCATGGCGTTCAAATGTAAGGGCAGCTCTGAAGTCTTACGTACCTATCTTCTTGATACCTACCAGATTGGCTGCATCAACATCCAGGACACCACTTTGAGGCTTGCCTATTGTTCTGTAGAGTGTGATAAGATAGAGGAACTGATAGATCTGGTCTATCAGGCCGCAGGAGAAGCATGGAACTAAAGACAAAGCTCTATCTGGTCGATGAGGAAGGCAACAAATTCATGGGGATAGGTGTGCTGTGGCTATTGCAGCACATACGGATACACAAGTCCTTGCGCAAGGGCTCGTCGGTCCTGGGAATCTCTTATTCCAAGGCTTTTGGGATGATTCGTAATTTGGAGAAGAGCTTGGGAGTTGCCATTCTCGACCGCAAGAAGGGGGGTGCAAATCGCGATGGTGCGACCCTGACCCCCTTTGGTGAGCATTTTATTGAACTGTATGAGACATTTGAGCAGGAAGCGAAGCGTACCCTCGATAAGCCGTATGAGGAATTTAGGGAGAAGCTTTCCCTCCTGTTTGAAGAGGACGAAGATCATGGAGGTCTATAGTGAATTCGAAGAAGATTGATTTTACCATTCCGAACTTGGGAGAGACAAAAATATTCTCACCCATAATGATGAGCTCCTCCCACAATGATGGGCAAGCCGATTATGTGTCCGATGAAGACCATATCCTGTATAGCATAGATACTGACAATGACGAGAATGGTCGTCCTGTCCCCCGACATGACGAGACAGTGGAGCTTGCCGGCCCTCGTGAGAAAATATATTACAATCCTGCTCACACCCATGCTGCCATCACCACTTGTGGAGGGATCTGCCCGGGTATGAACAACGTCATCCGAGCTGTAGTGCGATGTTTCTGGTACCGCTACGGGGTGCGTAGGATCAGTGGGGTACAGTTTGGATACCAGGGACTTCTGGAAAACAGCCCTTGGCCCCTCATCCCTCTCGATCCCGATGTCGTTGATGATATCCAGGAGAAAGGCGGTACCATCCTTGGCTCTGCCCGTGGAGGCGGTAAAAAGGTTGATGAGATCGTCGATACCCTGGAGAAGCTCAATATCAATATCCTGGTGACAGTCGGTGGAGACGGAACGCTGCGGGGAGCTTCAGAGATAAGTGATGAGATTCAAAAACGTGGCCTAAAGATAGCCATCATTGGCATTCCCAAGACCATCGACAACGATCTCTCTTTCATACAGAGCTCCTTTGGAATGGACACCGCTGTGCAGATGGCTGTTCCTGTTGTTCGCTGTGCGCATATCGAAGCAAAGAATGCCATTAACGGCATTGGCCTGGTGAAGGTCATGGGACGCCATTCGGGCTTCATTGCCGCGAATACCTCCCTTGCCCAGAGTGATGTGAACTTCTGCCTCATCCCGGAAAACCCGTTTGACCTCGATGGACCCCAGGGCTTCCTCGTAAACCTGCGCAAGCGAATCCTTGACCGGGGACATGCGGTGGTACTGGTCTCCGAAGGAGCCGGACAGGAACATGCCCCCTCAACTGGTGAGACTGATGCGTCAGGGAATATAAAATTTCATGATATAGGCATTTTCCTCAAGGAAAAAATTCTTGAATTTTTCGAGAAGGAGGGGATTGAGTGCAACGTGAAGTATATCGATCCTTCCTACATCATCAGAAGTGCCCCCGCTGACTC
>DUPO01000074.1 GCA_012838275.1 Spirochaetales bacterium | reverse complement strand
TTTTGCAATGGTTCATCCGGAAACATCTCCTTGATGTCCGCTTCACGCTGTTCCCAAGTCTGACGCGAGGCAAGAATAGCTTCAATGTCAATATCTTCAGGTGCATATGAGAACAACTTCTCCATCAATGAAGAAATGATTACCGTCCCGAGAGCCACTTTGAAGCCATGGGACACATGAACACCATCAACTGAGAGATGTTCCATCTCCCAGATATGGCTGATCATATGTTCGGCACCTGACGCTGGTCGCGAATCCTTATAGACCTGCATGGCAAAGCCGCTAAAGGAGAGCCCCTTGAACAGGTTGTAAAAAGTTTCAGACTCAGGATTAAATACTTGTTCAGGGTTTTGCAACCACGCCACAAGATCGTCTTGCACCAGGGACCAGGCTATCGGATGGATGGACTCAACTCCCAGATAGTCAGCTAATTTCCAATCGATGCCAGAAGCCAGCTTGGCAAACAAATCACCATACCCCGAAGCGGTCATACACTGAGGAGCGGTCTGCAGAATGAGCGGGTCGGCTACTACTGCAACAGGAGGAGGACACTCAAGGGTCGTTTTCAGGCTATTCTTGATCAAAGAGGCTCCTGATGAACAATACCCATCTATTGAAGAGGCTGTTGGAACACAGATATAAGGTATGTCTACCTCAAAAGCCGCTCTTTTAACCAAGTCGTTAATTGTTCCTGCACCTACCGCCACAGGGAAAGCATCTTTGGACAGGAGGGCCTGCCCTATTTTCTTGACAATCTTATAGTCAGCAGGGATAGGGTCACCCAAAGTTGGTTCTAAAATCATGAAGGAGGCATCCATACCTGCTTTAGCCAAAGCAGAAAGGACTCTGTCACCCGCTACCTTCTTTGTATTGTGATCGCATATGATCAAAACAGGTCTCTTCTGGATGTTTACTTGGTCCACGACCTGCTGTATTTGCTCGATGCAACCAGCTTCATCTAAAAATATCTTTGTGATGAGCTGGTCCTTAAGTGAGTATAAAATCTGCATTTGAATGCTCCTAAGGTGTAATCTTGAGTGTATAAAGAGATAGTGACTGAATGTATCCTGATTATTCTTTTGCTTGCATTAGCCCTTTACTCCACTCATCATGACTCCTTCAATAAACTGACGTTGTACGAACAGGAACAGAATAATAACTGGCAAACTTACAAATGTGGCAGCAGCCATCATATAGGTCCATTCAGTGCCGGATTCACTTTGAAAGACGGCCATCCCAACTTGCACTGTGCGCATGGAATCTTTTGTTGTCATAATCAAAGCCCAAATGAAGTCATTCCATCGGTCCATGAAAGCAAACAAACCAACTGTCACAAGTGCTGATCTTGACAACGGAAGCAAAATCCTAAAAAGAAAATGAAAAGGACCACAACCGTCAATAGTAGCCGCATCTTCATAATCCCTCGGTACAGAGAGGAAAAACTGTCGAAGCATAAAGACCGCAAAGGCAGAAGATATAAATGGGACAGTCAATCCAGCATATGTATTAATCCATTTAAGATTTTTCAAAATTACATAGTTTGGAACAAGTGTTGCCTGGCTTGGAATCATCATGGTTCCAAGGAACATGAGAAATAGTACTTTTGAACCCTTGAAAGGTCGAGTAAAAGCATAAGCGGCCAAGGCCCCGAAAAACATCTGCCCCACTGTAGGAATTACAGCAACGATTGCAGTGTTTACAAAATATGTCGACCAATCGGCCAAAGCCCAAGCTTCACTGTAGTTGCTCCATACCCAATTTCTGGGGATCAAAGTAGGAGGAATCTTAAATACTTCTGACCTTGCCTTCAATGAGGTTGAGAGCATCCAGAAAAAGGGGTAGTTTATAATTACAACAAGCACTAAAAGGCTCAGGTATATAAACATAATCCCTAATGAGTTTTTTTTCCGTAGAATCGATCGGTTTTCTAGTTTAAGCATTTTCAATTCCTATATTTATTGGTAATGGACTATGCGCTTCTCTAGCGCTAATTGAATTATGGTAAAAAACATAATCAGGAAGAACAACACGACAGATACCGTCGAAGCATATCCCATTTTTAGATAGCTGAAGGCATTCTCATACAAGTGCAATACCAATACTTCAGTACTTTTTGCAGGACCACCCTTGGTCATTACCAACACCGATTCAATAACTTTAAAAGCTGAAAAGAACTGCAGAACAGTAATAATGAAAGTGGTTGGAGAGAGTAAGGGAAGAGTTATTTTCGTGAATTTCTGTAGCCGATTTGCTCCATCAATTGTTGCTGCTTCATAAAAAGTAGGGGATATATTCTTAAGTCCAGCAAGGAAAAGCACACCGTTGTACCCCACACGTTTCCAAATGCCAACAACCAATACAGCTACTAAGGCTCCACCACTTGGGTCTTTAAGCCATTGTGTCCAGTGGCTTGCTTGAACCCCCATTGAAAAGAGAATGTAGTTTATAAAACCTACATTGGGATCAAATAACCATTTCCATATTATCGCTGCAATAACCATAGAAGTAATCACAGGAAGAAACACTAACAATCGGAATGTCCCTCTAGCGAAAGTAACCCAGTTAAGCAGCAAACCGATCAACATTCCCAAAAACACACATGAAGGAACTGCTACTATTACATAGATAAACGTTACCTTCAAAGAATTCCAAAAGTCAGGAGAAGTAAATGCTTCCCGGTAGTTGGCAAATCCTACCCACTTCATCGGGCTCAACATGTTCCACTTATTAAAACTAAGAAACACACAAAAAATAAAGGCCATATAAGTGAATACTAAAATTATAGTTGCAGATGGCGCTAGACACACACCAACAACCAGCGAATCCTTTATTTTTCTCTTGCGCATTTGGGGCGACATCTTCATCTTCACATTCATATTTTTACCTAAATATATAAATTGAATCGGTACCAATATTATCAAAATATTGGTACCGACCGATAGTAACCTTACAATTACTTGTATTGATCAATAACTTTATTGGCCTTTACCTGTGCATCAGCCAAATTCTTAGCTGCACTCTCATTCTTCAAGATTGTTGAATCCCAAGCATCATTAAAAATGCTGCGTACTTCATTGAAGGGGATCAAGCGGGTCTGGTCTTCGACAACAGCATATGGAACTTGGTCGTAAGTAGTCTTAAACCGTGCATCCTTTTCCCAGAGAGCCTGCATTTCAGCCGACTCCAATGCAGCAACAGAGGAAGCCTGATAACCTGTCATTTCTGCCCAGTACATCTGACTCTCTTTATTTCCCATGAATTTGAGGAATTTCCAAGCAGCATCTTTTTCTGCTTGTGTAGCAGATTCGAATACATAGAGACTTCCACCACCGATAGGAACTTGCTTGCGTACTTTATAGGGAATTGGAGCAACTCCAACTTCATAGTTAGCACTCTGGATTGTATCAGTAAGAGTTGCGGTGGAACGAATCATCATTCCAACCTTGCCACTGAAGTCCATTGTGTTTCCACCCTGATACACTGCAAGGCCCTCATTGTACATCTTCTGCATGAAGCTAAGAGCCTCTACAGCAGCGGGATCAGTCCACAGAACTGTGGAGTTGTCTGGAGCAATCCATTCGCCACCAAACTGCCATGTATAACCTTGGCTAATCCAACCTGAACCTCTCTCAATGTTGAAACCATAGATGTCTGATCCGAGAGCGGAGATTTTCTTGCTGTATTCATATAGCTCATCCCAAGTCGTAGGGGGCTTGTTAGGATCAAGACCAGCGGCTCTGAACAAATCCTTGTTGTAGAACATAATAGGATTGGAACAGTTGAAAGGCATCCCATACAGTTCACCCTTCCAACGGTTCAATTCCAGCAAACCCTCAACAAAGCTATCTTCTGTCACTTCTTTATCAGCTGCAAAATATTTGTTCAGGCTTTCAAAATAGCCATCCAAAACAAACTGTGCAGTATAAGCCATAGCCATGTGAGCAACTACTGGAGTTTCTCCAGCTACGACAGAAGCAAGAAGTTTCTTGGTAGTATCCTCATAAGATCCACCATACATAGCCTCTACGTATACTTCGTTCTGACTATTATTGAACTTCTCTACTAATGCTTTAGTAGCTTTTTGTGGATTACCACCAATCGAATACCAAAAATCAATGGTAATGGGCCCTGCAGGTTTTTTAGCTGCAGCCTCTTTTTCTCCCTGTGCCATAATTGTGCCTGTTGCCAAAAGAGCAACACAAAGCATCAGAGCAACGATTCGTCTCTTCATAAATCTAACCTCCGCGGAAAATTTGTTTGTGATCACACGAAATCACAATACAGATGTTAGAACACACAACATCATATGTCAAGGAAAATAAAAAATGAAATATAAATTCTACTTAAAACGATTAATCTCTTTTATTATATAAAATTAATTTTTTATTGTATTTTTAGAAATGTTAATTTCTTACATTTTGGATACTTTTATTAACTTTTTCAAACATTTACAAGCCATTTTAAAGCTATATATCTAGTAAAACTGCATTTTAAGGCTTTATTTATGTAAATATTTGTTGTGTTATCACAGAAAGTTGTGCTATTATGAGAAATGTGATTGATTTCTTAACATTTATTTAACTAAATATATAAGGATTTATATATAAAGATATATAGGGGTGATTCAATTGATTGAAAAACAGTTTGGCGGAACCGGAAAAATTATTGTCCAAGGACACAGGGGGGCTCTGGGGCATGTCCCAGAAAATACGCTCCCTTCATTTGAAGCTGGCTACAAAATGGGCGCAGACGTACTGGAGTTGGATGTCCACCTCAGTGCTGACAATCAGCTGGTTGTCATGCATGATCCTGAAGTCTCTCGTACCACCAATGGAACGGGTCGAATAAAAGACATGACTGTAAAGCAGATAAAAGAGTTGGATGCAGGTATTCATTTTTCCGAGAAGTATGCGAATACTCGCGTTCCATTGTTGTCTGAGGTTCTCGAATGGGCTAAAGACAAGATCCCTCTTATAATAGAAATTAAAGGGGACCCCTTTCCTGCCCCTGGTATCGAAAAGATGGTTGTGGATGAAGTAACTAAGTTTGATATGCTCGATAAGGTGTTGGTCATTAGCTTCTATCATGAGTCCGTAAAAAAGATCAAAGAATACTCTTCCATCCTAACTGGGATCCTCTACACAGGTCGCCCGATTGATCCAGTACAAATGACCAGACAGGCAAATGCGGATTCGTTCAGATGTTACTGGAAATACTTACATGCGGATGATATCAAAATGGCGCATGAGGCTGGCATGTGGGTAAGTTGCTGGGGAGCCGACACTGAAGAAGATTTTGCACAAGTGGCTGAAATTGGGATCGACTCAATCGGATGCAATTACCCTGATCGTCTTCGAAAATGGCTCGATGAGCGAAATTTAGGAATCAGGTAGGAATGGTATGAAAACTCCAATGCATACGATTCAACTGATGTCGCACAGAGGGCTTCCATGGAGCCTCCCCGAGAATTCACTGACCTCTATCAAGAAAGCTCTTGACTTGGGTGCGGATGTGATTGAATTCGACGTACGTCTTACCAAAGACCTCATCCCTATAATAATGCATGACGCTACCATCGACCGGACTACAGATGGCATTGGGGAAGTGGCTTCCTACAATTTTCAGGACTTGCAAAAATTCAAGATCACGTACACCAAGACCGGGTCAGTTGATAAGGGAGAGCCAATACCCTCACTGGATGAATTGATCTCATTGCTTTCCAAATATCCGAAAGTGACGATAAACTGTGAAATTAAAGAGTATCAGGATATATGTTTGGACCTAGTCTTTAAAACATTTAAAACCAATAATTTATTAAGAAGGACAGTTTTCACCTGCTTTGATTATGGTGTATTGGAAAAACTTAAGACGATGAGCGATGAGGTGATGGTCCAGGGGTTCCCATTGGAGCTGATGACCAACGTCCCTGATGGGATTGACACCCCTGAACAGTTGTTTGATTACATTGGAATAAAACATTCTCTTGCTACCAAGGAACTGGTATCTTACTATAAATCAATAGGACTAATTACTGGGGTTTGGGTAGTAAATGATACGCAGCAGCTCTCTTCCTGTATAGCCATGGGAGCGGAGATCATTACCACTGATAGAATTGATATTTTCATACAAGCCCGGAAAAAATATTATTTTAGTCTGAAAGAGGATACATATGACTCCCAGTGAAAGACATGAACAAATTTTGAAGGTTCTTGATGAACAGGATAAGGTTAAAATCTCTTCACTACAAAAAATGTTAGATGTCACAGACATGACCATTCGTAGGGATCTAACATATCTCGAAGAAAAAGGATTGTTGGAAAAGATACGTGGTGGCGCTGCCAAGATCAAGCTGATAAATACTGAAAATCTATTCGCTAACAAAAGCAGTCAGATGAAAAACGAAAAACTGGCTATTGGAAAAATAGTTCCCCAGTTACTGGTAAACAACGACACGATATTTATCAATTCAGGATCCACCGTTGTACAAGTTGCAATGGAACTTAACCACCTCGCCCTTAAGATCATAACTAACAACCCTATGCTCACCCTCATTGATTTGGGAGAGAGGACCTCCCTGGTCCTACTTGGAGGAGAGTTTAGGAAAGAGTCGCATAGCATTGTCGGTGATGCTGCAATGAACATGCTGAACCAGATATATGCTTCAAAGTGTATCATCGGAGTCGATGGGCTAAGCATGAAATACGGTTTGACCAACTCTTCATTTGTAGAATCCAGCGTTAACCGGAAAATGATCGAACAGACAAGAGGGAAAGTAATAGTGGTTGCAGACCATACGAAGATTGGCAAGGTCGGCCCTTTCCTTACTTCCCCGATAGAAGCCATCGATATCCTTGTGACCACAAAAGGCTTTCCAGAAGAGTATTTTGAACAACTTATTAACAAAGGCATAAAAATCATCCTTGCAGATGAATTATTATTAAAGCAGCAGAAGGAGATACGTAATGAAGAATAAAATGAAGGCATTGGTTGCCTATGCACCCTTCGATTATAGACTAGAGGAAATGGACATACCAAAAGCGGGCCCTAAGGAACTGGTCCTGAAGGTAGAAGGTTGCGGAGTTTGTGCCGGAGATATCAAATCCTACCATGGAGCTCCCAGTTTCTGGGGCGGTGAAGGAAATCCTCCGTACATCAAAGCACCTATGGTTCCCGGACATGAATTCATTGGTGTCGTTGTTGAAGTAGGTGAAGGGGTAACTGATTTTGTAGTTGGAGATCGTGTGGCCTCCGAGCAGATCGTTCCCTGCGGCGAGTGCAGATTCTGCAAAACCGGCCGTCACTGGATGTGCCAGAAACATGATCTGTATGGGTTCCAAAACAACGTGAATGGTGCCATGGCAGAGTACATCAAACTTCCCAAAGAAGCATTGAACTACCATGTACCCAAATCATTGCCCCTGAAGAAGGCTATCCTTATCGAACCTTTCTCATGCTCAAAGCATGCCGTCGACCGTGCAAATATCTCCAATGAAGATGTGGTGGTCCTTGCCGGTGCCGGAACACTTGGGTTAGGAATGGTCGGAGCCATCCGCCTACGCAATCCCAAGACCCTAATCGTGCTAGACTTTAAGCAGAACCGTCTTGACCTGGCCAAGAAATTCGGAGCCGACATTGTGCTTAATCCCCAGAAAGAGGATGTCCATAAGATCGTAATGGATTTGACTGACGGATATGGTTGTGACGTCTACATTGAAGCCACAGGTCACCCCAAAGCAGTAAACCAAGGTCTTGAAATGATCCGTAAGATGGGAACTTTCGTTGAATTCAGCGTATTCAACGAACTGGTTACCGTTGACTGGAGCATCATCAGTGACAGGAAGGAGCTCGATGTGCTTGGTGCGCATCTAAGCCCCTACTGCTATGATACGGTTATTGAATGGATTTCAGACGGTAAATTGCCGACAGATGGTGTAGTTACCCATACATTCAAGCTTGAACAGTGGAAGGAAGCTTTTGACTTGGCGGAATCAGGAAAGGATGATGCCCTAAAGATTGTCCTGGTCCCCTAACGCTGCAGCGAAAAAGGTTTCTCCGTGATAGTACGGGAGAGACCACAAGCATATAATTTGCAAATAAAGCAATGGCAGCCTCTTGAACGGCAAGGAGGCTGCCATATGATTTGCTGTTCCACACGGATCAAACCATCCATATCCAATTGATATGGCTGTGCCCGGGCTCCCCTCCCATTGCGACCATGGCACATACGAGCAAAATGCTGATACAATGGCATGTGCATTACAGATTAAAGGAAGAAGACAAACTATGAGACCTATTGCAGAGTTAACAGCACAAGAAGCGAACAATATCCGTTATGTTTTGATGGATATTGATGACACCATCACCACTGATGGGAAATTGCCAGCTTGTGCGTATTCAGCACTTTGGCACGCCTATGATGCCGGCTTGACAGTGGTGCCTATCACTGGGCGTCCTGCTGGATGGTGTGATCTTATTGTACGGCAGTGGCCGGTACATGGCGTCGTCGGTGAAAATGGCGCCTTGGTATTTTGGGAGATCGATGGGCATCTTCATCGGTTCTATGATGAGAACGCTGTCTCCAACACACACCACACTCTTCAGAACATAAAAGAGAGAGTGCTCAGGGAAGTACCTCAGACTAGGATAGCAGGGGATCAATTCGCTCGCATGTTCGATATCGCGATCGACTTTGCTGAAGAGGAGCCACGATTGCCACTGGAAAGCGCCAAGAAAATCCAAGACATCTGTGAAGAGATGGGAGCAATTGCCAAGATCAGCTCCATCCATGTAAACACCTGGATGGGAACATATGACAAACTCAGCATGGCCACCAGGTTCCTAGCCGAGCATTATGGGTACACAGACCCCAAACAGGTCATATTCTTTGGCGATTCCCCAAATGACGAACCAATGTTCGCCCATTTTCCTCTGAGCGTAGGTGTTGCAAATGTTTTGGAGTACGCTCCCTACATGAAACAGTTGCCGACCTTTATCACCTCTCAGAAAAGCGGAGAAGGGTTCGTTGAGGGGATTGAAAAGCTCTTGTCCTATAAGTAGGGCAGCAGGGGAGATAGAGAGGATTGAGTAACCTCTCCCCAATGCTGCAAGTTCATGCATCACCCTTTTATAGTACCCCTTGCTTCCACTTAGGGGTACTATTGCATTAGTAATAGGATTACAGGAAATGGACAATAAAGTATGCTTCGGTCCCTTGAGCGCAGTATACTTACATAATGAGAGAGAGGTAATTACAGTATGAACGATGCATATGCAAACATTTCAGAATACGCTGTCTCAACATGGACTCTAGAGAAGAGAGATCTTCACTCAGCGCTCCGGCAAATTGCCGATGCAGGCTTTTCGACTGTTGAGCTATGGGCTGATACGGTTCATTTCGATCCCAGGACGGGCGTTTCGGCTGAAGATGTGAAACGGTGGCTTGGGGATATGAACTTGTCAGTACACTCTACCCATGCCCCTTTCAGACATTTTGCAAATAACCGACCCGCCCAGAAATTTATGGAATACAGACAGGAACTTTGGCGCAGGACAATAGAACAAACCAGTGAAGTGGGGTCCCCTATCATGGTGGTGCATGGTCTGGATCGAAATGAATACAATTATAAAAAAGATGAGATGGAGATAGTTGGGAATAGCCTTGCCGACCTCTGTGAATATGGCAGAAAACTGGGTGTTACCATCGCACTTGAAAACATACCTCCCGGCAAAAACAGTAGCGATGAACT
>DUPO01000073.1 GCA_012838275.1 Spirochaetales bacterium | reverse complement strand
ATTATAATATTAAATATATATCATAATTATATGAAATATATTATATTCTTGTATGTTTTGCATTGGCTTTTTTTATATCGTTTTTGAAGTAAAACAGCATTCAAACCATGCAATACTTACTTTTTTTATATCCTTTATACATCAGAATTATATTCAATTAATACTTTTAAACTATAATACCCATATAATAACTAGCTGTTATAATATGGGTATTATTAGTTCAAATACTATTTCCTCCTATGTATAGGGTAATTTTATAGTGTATCTGTTTAATCGAATTCACAATATCCAGCTATCACATCCCGTAACATGTAGGCACTGTCTTTAGGAATCCTCTCTTGGGTTTCGTAATCGACATAGATAATACCAAACCTACGGCTGTATCCCCATGCCCATTCGAAGTTATCCAAAAAGGACCAGATGAAATACCCTTTCAGGTTGATTCCCTCATCAATCGCCTGCTCGCAGATAGCAAGATGTTTGTTGATGTAATCACATCTGAACAAGTCATGAACCCTTCCCTCCTTCAGGATATCATCATTTGCACACCCATTTTCAGTAATATAGAGAGGTAGTTCCTTATCCATCCCCTGGACATAGTGGAGTATCCTGAGAAGTCCGTATGGTGTTACCGGCCACCTTTGATTGGTCACTGGCTGCCAGACCGGGACATCTTTATGTTTGCTGATTGCACTTTCATCATAGGCTACGGCACCTTCTTGATAGTAGTTGATGCCCAGAAAATCAATCTTTTCAGCGATGATCTCCATATCCCCTTTCTCTACAGGGTAGGAGATGCCCATCCCTTCAGTCACTTGCTTCGGATAGCCCTTGTTGAATAGGGGCAATAAGAAAACATCCGTATTGAAGGCCCTAGCATACTCACTTGCGAGAATGTCTTCCCTTTTGTTCGAGGCAGGGCGTGGCATGATGGGATTCAGTGTCGTCCCGATGGGTGCTTTCAAGCCCGTCTTCCGGTACGACCGCATGGCGAGACCATGGGCTAGATTCAGATGGTGAACTGCACGGTTTGCCTGCTCTTCATCCTTGATTCCAGGAGCGTGCTCTCCTGTGCGGTAGCCCAAGTATGCTGCACAAAAAGGTTCGTTAAGCGTAATCCAACGATCGACATACGGACCCAGATGCTCAAAGCATGCCTCTGCATACGCCTGAAAATGATAGGCGGTCTCACGGTTAGCCCACCCTCCCCTCTCCTGCAGCACCTGTGGGAGATCCCAATGGTAGAGGGTGGCGACAACGCTAAGGCCTTTGCTCCTAAGGGCCTTGCTCAGGCGGATGTAATAGTCAACTCCAGCCATATTGACCTCTCCGACACCCTCCGGAATGATCCTAGGCCAGGCAATTGAATAGCGGTAGGCTTGGAAATTAAGGTCTGCCATGAGCTTCACATCTTCTTCATACCGGTGATACTGATCAACGGCAACCGTTCCGTCATCACCGTTCATGATATTTCCGGGAACTCTTGAGAAGGCGTCCCAAATGCTGGGTTTTCGTCCATCCTCATCGATAGCCCCTTCTACCTGGTAACTAGCAGTCGCACATCCCCACAAGAATTCCTCATCAAACCGAACTTGCTGCATGTTTTCCTATCCTTATTGTATTTGTAAAAAATTTGGTTACCCGAACGTTTCCTGCCATACAAACTTCTTCAATGGCTAACAAACAGTACCATAGCACAAAGATGCACTCAACCTTATGTAAGTTCTAGAACAAAGTTCTCTCAAAGTACAAATCAAGCAGATAATTGTATCATATTGGTTTGTTTTGATATAAGTATACTAATGTTCTATATATTTATTATAGCATTTCCATACTTGCAAGTTGCCATCGCAGTTCAACTGGGTCGGTATATAGCAGAGCCTCAATACCAAGCAGAGCTGCAGCTTCACAGTTCTCCGAGGCATCATCAATGAAAATCACATCCCCAGGCTTCTGCCGTTCGGCAAGGAGGATCTTTTCAAAAAAAGCAGCATCGGGTTTCACTTCCTTTAGATGCAGCGATGCGTAGACCGTATCGAAGATTTCGTACTGGCCAGAAGCGAGGTGATAGTCGTAATGGGCCTTTTCTGTATTTGTAGCGCAGACCACGCGGTATCCTTTCTTCTTGAGCTCTTCAATTATTTCCACTACTGGCAAGTCAAGTTCAGGCTTGAAGTACCTGCCCCACAGGGAGTCCTCGTGAAGTGGTATGGATATTCCAGTAATCTTTGAAAACTGCCTCCACATCTCATTCTCATCGATGGCAGCCTTGCTATGCTGGTCCAGCAATGAACGGAGAGCAGGGTCGAGCGCGATGAAACTATCAAAATCGGTAACGCCGAAATCACGTAGGAGGAGGCGTTCCAATGAAGAGTCGGTGTGTTTTGCAACGACACCACCCATATCAAACATACAGAGGCGATCTTTTTTATCCATATGTAAGCTTATCAAAGGCAAGGTAAATCTTCTAGTGCTTTTATTGATTTTGAAAATAGGATATTCTATCGAACTAAGGAGTAAAAAGTCGTATGAGCTCATTTTTCCCAGAAAACTATACCCCAACAATGAACCAGATCCAAACCGAGCGTGCTATCAAGTACATCAAGGATACCTTTGAACGAGAACTTTCAGCAGGACTGAAGCTTAGCAGAGTGACCAGCCCCCTGTTCGTACCGCGAGGGTCGGGTATCAATGATGACCTGAACGGCGTTGAAAGGCCTGTGCGATTCCAGATAGGGAATCTTGATAACATGGAGATGGAAATTGTGCAGTCCCTGGCCAAATGGAAAAGGCTTGCATTGGCAAACATGGGTCTGAAGCCGAACTCCGGGCTCTACACCGATATGAATGCCATCCGACCGGACGATGAAATCGATGCGATCCATTCGCTCTATGTCGATCAGTGGGATTGGGAGCTGGTCATGTCCGAAAAGGACAGGAACATCGAGTTTCTCAAGAAGATTGTAAAGAAGATCTACTCTTCCCTGAAGCGGACCGAGTTTCTCGTCAGTGAAATGTTCCCGACCTGCTACCCCACCCTTCCAGACCGTATAACTTTCATCTACTCCGAAGATGCACAAAAGGAGTATCCTCATCTGACCCCACAGCAAAGGGAGAAGGTATTGGCAGAGAAATTTGGAGCAATCTTTCTCATTGGCATCGGATCTCCCCTTGCCGACGGCATCAGCCAAGGCGGCCGTGCTCCCGACTATGACGACTGGTCGACTCCTAGCGACCCTGAACACACTGGCCTCAACGGGGACATCATCGTATGGGATACGGTCAGGGGTGACTCCCTGGAACTCTCATCGATGGGCATACGTGTCGATATTGAAACATTGCTCAGGCAGCTTGAGATACGCAAATGCCCCGAACGTGCCGAACTATATTGGCACAGGAGATTGCTCAACGGGGAACTCCCCCAAACCATTGGCGGGGGCATCGGCCAGAGCAGGCTCTGTATGCTGCTGCTTCAGAAGGCCCACATAGGAGAGGTCCAGTCCTCAGTGTGGCCCCAGGAAGTGCTTAACGAGGCTAAGAGACTGAATATTCCGATCATGTTGTAGGAGAGTAGGATGAAACTTGTCAGTTGGAACGTCAACGGGTTGCGGGCTTGCCAGAAAAAGGGTTTTGAAGAGTATCTACAGCAAGTAGATGCGGATATATTCTGTCTGCAGGAGACAAAGTTGCAGGAACATCAGATATCCCTGGAGATCCCTGCCTACCACACCTATTGGAGCTTTGCAGAAAAGAAAGGATACTCCGGCACCGCTCTCTTCTCAAAGGCAAAGCCCATCTCTGTCGAGCAGGGCATCGGTCACCCCCTGGACAATGAAGGCAGGGTGGTGACTGCGGAATTCGAGCAGTTCTTTGTAGTATGTTGCTACACACCAAACAGCCAGGACAAGCTTGCCCGACTCCCTGTCCGTATGGACTGGGATGATGCATTCAGAGAGTATGTCTCCTCCCTCAAGTATATGAAGGAAGTCATCATCTGCGGCGACCTCAATGTTGCACACAAGAGCATCGACCTGAAGAATCCCAAGGCAAATGAAAGGAATGCAGGCTACTCCATCGAAGAACGGGAAAAATTCTCCCTTCTCTTGGAATCCGGTTTCATCGATACTTTCAGGCTCCTCTATCCCGACCGAAGCGAAGCGTACTCCTGGTGGTCCTATCGCTTCAATGCCAGGGCAAACAATGCTGGTTGGCGTATCGACTACTGGCTTGTCAGCGACGATTTGAAGGACAAAGTGGAGGAGAGCAGCATCGATGCCGATATCCTCGGCAGCGATCATGCTCCGGTAGTGCTCACCCTGTTCGACTGATACCATACACTTGCAGACCTTTGCATGTCGCCAGAGCCCACAAAAAGCCTGAAGGATATTTCCTCCAGGCTTTTTTCAAGGCAAACGGTCTGTGCAGTATTCTTCATTACAGAAGGTAGGCAGGTATCTCTCCCCTGCTTTCAAACACTTTCCGGTTTTGTGTGGACAGGACTTTCTTGCACATCCTTATAGAGAGGGGTGTGACTTCCACCAGCTCATCATCCTTGATGAACTGGATGGCCTGTTCAAGAGTTGGCTTGGTTATGGGAGTGAGGGTCACAGCTTCATCATGGCCAGAGGCGCGCATGTTGGTAAGCTTCTTGGTCCTCGTCGGGTTGAGGGTGAGGTCGAGGTCACGGTTACTCTCGCCAACAATCTCACCTTCATACACCGGGTCTCCCGGCACTATGAACCACCTGCCCCTGTCCTCAAGCTGCCAGAGCGCATAAGGAACAGCTACACCAGCACGGTCACTGATCAGCGATCCGCTGAAACGGTCGGGCAAATCACCCTTATAGAGCTCATAGCCCTTCATAAAGCTGTTCATTATGCCAAGGCCCCGAGTATCGGTCATGAACTCGTCATGATAGCCTATGAGTCCGCGGGCGGGAATCTCGAAAGACATCTTGACCCTTCCACTCTCCGTATAGGTTATGTCACTCATCTTAGCCTTACGCTTAGCAAGCTTGTCCATCACCTGACCGCTGCTCTCTTCAGGGCAGTCTACTGAGAGGTACTCGATAGGTTCGGTCTTTCTTCCCTGCTCATCAGTCTTAAAGATCGTACGGGGCCTACCTACACAGAGTTCAAAGCCTTCACGACGCATCTGTTCCACGATGATAGCCATCTGGAACTCCCCTCTTCCCTTTACGGTAAAGGTGTCATCGGTATTTTTCTCAATCCTGATGGAAACGTTTCTCAGTGTTTCCTTCTGCAGTCTTTCCCAAATCTTTCCTGAGGCGATTATCTTTCCTTCCCTACCGGAAAGGGGACTGATGTTCTTGGAAAAAAGCATGGAAACTGTAGGCTCGTCTATGCTGATCCTGGGCAGAGCCTTGGGATGTGCATTGGTACAGATGGTGTCTCCGATTGAGACATCCTCGACACCTGCAAGGACTATGATGTCACCACTTGCAACATTGGTCGCATCATGGAATGTGGGGCCGTCATAAGCCTGGAGCTTGGTGATCCTCAAAGGGCGCAATACCCCTCCCTCCTTGACACAGACCAGAGCGTCATGCATGTTGGCTTTTCCGTTGATGATCTTGCCGATGGCAAGACGACCAAGGAAATCGCTGTATGAAAGGTCACTTACCAACATCTGGAAAGGTTCGGCATCATCATAGGTCGGGGCCGGTATGTAATCGATGAGGCAATCCATCAGCTGATGCATATTGTCATCCAGGTCGGTGGGGCCCAAACCACACCTTCCGTCCTTTCCTATCGCATAAAAAACCGGGACTTCCAACATCTTCTCGTCCGCGCTAAGCTCCAGAAGCAGGTCATAGACCTCATCCAGGACCTCTTCGCTGCGGGCGTCCTGCCGGTCGATCTTATTAATAACAATTATAGGGGTACGGTTCAGCCTCAAGGCCTTTTCAAGTACAAAGCGAGTCTGCGGCAAAGGGCCTTCGGCCGCATCAACAAGCAGTACAACGCCATCAACCATGGATAGTCCCCGTTCGACTTCGCCACCGAAGTCAGCGTGCCCTGGGGTATCGATGATATT
Source organism: Spirochaetales bacterium (assembly GCA_012838275.1). Lineage (GTDB taxonomy): Bacteria > Spirochaetota > Spirochaetia > Sphaerochaetales > Sphaerochaetaceae > Sphaerochaeta. The sequence continues at coordinate 2,698 of DUPO01000073.1, read as the reverse complement.
TATCTTCACACCCCTCCATCTGATGGCGCAGTTTTTTGCGCTGATGGTAATCCCACGCTCCCGCTCAATGGTACCACTATCCATAATCCTATCCTGGTCATCTCTGGAAACCAGGCCGCTCTGCTTGAACAAGGCATCTACCAAGGTAGTTTTGCCATGGTCGACGTGAGCGATGATGGCTATGTTCCTAATATGCTTATTTTGTTTAATCATCAATAATTCCTTCAGCGACAGTGTACCATGAAAAGGTAATGCTACTTAATACTCCCAGACATTCTTCAGGGTCTTTTTTCCATTAAAAAATTTGATCAGGATCAAGGCGAACATACAGACAAGAGCAACGCTGATCGTGGCTAGTCCGCCGACTATGCCGACATTTTGTGCAACGGCACCAACAATGATCGGCATGCTGATGGCTCCGATGGTCGCTGTGGCTATTGTGGTCCCTACAGCAACCGTCGAGGCATTGTACTTAGGGTTCATGGTAGCCAGTACCATCGGGTAGGTTCCGCTCATGGCAAGTCCGAAACCAAAGATGCTCATATAGATGAAAAGATAGTTTGTGGAGCTTATCATAAGGAAGAAAAATACTATTTGAAAAAATCCCAGCAGCACCAGCAGTAGGTTTTTATTCAGTTTGGTTGAAAGATATGCACAAAGGAGCCTTCCTACAAGGATGAAAATCCATAAGGCCGAACTGGTAGTCTGAGCCATGGAGGGGCTGAGAATCCCGGAATCAGTGAAGTAGGTAACAAGCCACCCCATGATGGAAGCTTCGCTACAGAGGTAGAAAAACAAGATCGCCGTATTGAGCCAAAAGGATTTGCTCTTGTAAAAACCTGTGGCCACATCTTTTTTCTTTTCGATGCTCTTACCAGACAGGGAGGAGCGGCTGAAGAATATCATTACAAGGATTTCCAGTACCACCACAGTCCAAAGGCTTATCCTCCAATGAACTCCAAACAGAGCTGTAGAGAATATTGCGAGGAACGGGGCAAGAAAAGCTCCGATTGCAAATGAAGCATGCAGCAAGTTCAACGATACGGTCTTGTTCTCAGCGATATCACTCATCACGACATTGGTGATATTGCTCATCGTACCGCGTCCAATTCCTGTCAGAAGAAATGCCAGAAGGAGGAAAAACGGATTGCCTGTAAGTGTCATCAAGAGAAACCCGATGACAAAGCCCAGGGAGAGTGTGAGGGTACTCTTTTTGCGGCCTATAAGGAAAGGAAGGAACCCGCTGATAAGCAGGGCGAAGAAGTTTCCGATCTGATGGGCTGAAATGACAGCCCCACTGAGCACATAGCTCATATTGTACTCAGCTTTCATGAAGGGAAGAATAGCTCCTATGAGGGTATTCATCATCCCGCTCACAAAAAAAGCAAAGTACACGGTATACATCAAAGGAACATCTTCCTTCTTGACACGCAATATCTTAGCAATCGATGACATGAGGTAACTCCTGAAATAGCATATAGAGGGGGACAAACCAGAATTGTAGGACCCTACCCCTATGTAATACAACTATTTGCGAAGAATGTCCACTAGAGAAAAAATATGGTTCCTACAAGATCAGCCCCTGGGATATCCTAAAGGCCAGGTCCTCTAGCCTCTTTTCAATACTCCTGATCACAGCCAGGAAGGCAGCATCATCTTTCCCTGTAGGGTCCTCCAAGAGCCAGTCCTCCCTGTATTTGCAGGGAAGGGACGGGCACTGAACACCACAGCCCATGGTTATGATGACATCGACAGGGGGCAGATCTTCCAACAGTTTCGGCCTCTGATCCTTTGCCATATCTATACCATACAGCCTGTTGACCAGTCGAAGCGCGTCTTTGTTTATGGATGCCTTTACCTCAGTACCTGCGGAAAAGCTTGTAAAAATATCAGCATGTGACTTTTTACCCAGAGCTTCTGCTATCTGGCTCCTGCAAGAGTTATGGACACAGACAAAAGCTACGGTCGGTTTGGTTTTGCTCATCAGACGCCTCTTGCCTCTTTAAGGAGAGCTGCGATCTCGTCCTTTGCAAGGACCTTTCCTGAAGAGAGGACCTTGCCATCGACAACAAGCGCCGGAGTTGTCATGACCCCAAACCCTGCAATGGCTACAAAATCTGTGACATGCTCTATGGAAGTGTCCATACCGAGTGACTCCAAGGCCTTGCGTGTATTCTCCTCAAGCAAGGTACAGTTAGCGCATCCCGACCCAAGGACCTTGACTGGTGAAGTGACAGAGTCCTGTGTGGTTTTATTTTTTTTCCCAAATCCAAAAATTGCCATGACGTATACTCCTATAGGGTTCAGAAGAACAGATACCCGAAAGCATTGAACATGTATCCGATGAGGATGATCCCCACCGTAACAATGAGAAAGAAGAGACCGAGAAGCTTGGGCTTTACGGCTTTTCTCAGCATAACCAAGGAAGGCAAGGATAGGGCTGTGACCCCCATCATGAAAGAAAGAATTGTTCCTACTCCGACTCCCTTCGCCCAAAGGGCCTCAGCGATAGGTATTGTCCCAAAAATGTCGGCATACATAGGGATACCGATGAAGGTAGCAATCAGTACAGAAAACGGGTTGTGCTCGCCCAGAACCAGAAGGATAGCCGAGGCCGGTATCCAGTTATGAATCGCCGCCCCGATACCGACTCCAATAATGACATACCAGAACACCTTCTTTACCGTGGATTTGACCT
>DUPO01000072.1 GCA_012838275.1 Spirochaetales bacterium | reverse complement strand
GTGAGCCTTACTGCATTGGAGTCAGGCAACTGCTCAGCGTAGGGTCGAAGCCCTGCATTGAGCAGGCGGTCATACTGGGAGTAGGCAGTCAGAAGCGAAGAGTAGGCCCCTACCTGTATCTGGTACCAGCCGGTGTCTCCGGCTCTGTTGTACTTGGACTCAGGGACTTCGGGAGCGAAAATCAAGGTCAGCGTTACGTTGGCAATGCCGCTGTCGAGCATGCCTGCCTGCTTGGCAGCAGCAGGAGTCAGGTCAATGATCCTTCCATCGACAAACGGCCCACGGTCGTTGATCCTTACGTCCACACTTTTATTCTTGTCCAGGTTTGTCACTCGTACCAGAGTCCCGAATTTAAGGCTCTTATGGGCAGCCGAAAGGGAAGTGGGGTCGAAAATCTCTCCATTTGCTGTGAGGCTTTCATTGTTGTCGCTGGTGTACCAGCTGGCAATTCCCTTCTCTATGACGGATCCGGGTTGTGCTTCCGCTTCTGCGAAGAGCGGAACTATAAAGAAGAGGCAGACTAAAATGACTATTGCTCGTTTCATACCTACAGTATACGCCTAGCTCTTTTGTTTTAGCAACATGGAGTTGATCTCCTATGCCAATTTCGGCATAGAGTTGAATTACTATGCGGATTTCCACTATACTTGTTCTCTATGAGCGAAAAGAACGTATCTACACATTGGGCGGACATCTACGCCGACAAGATTATTCGTGAGAAGGGTGACAAGGAGTGCTATACCTGCGCTTCAGGCATTACCCCTTCTGGAACAGTCCATATAGGGAACTTCAGAGAGATCATCTCGGTAGACCTTGTGGTGAAGGCACTTAGAGCCAAAGGGAAAAACGTCAGATTCATCTACAGTTGGGATGATTACGATGTGTTCCGGAAAGTTCCCAAAAACATGCCTCAACCCGAGCTGCTGGAAACTTTCCTGCGAAAACCCATTACTCTTGTACCCGACACCAGCGGTAGGGCGGATAACTACGCCCACGCCAATGAGATCGACGTTGAGAAAATACTCCCAGTAGTGGGAGTGGAGCCTGAGTACCTCTACCAGGCGGAGCGTTATCGCAATAGTGAATATGCCCAAGGCATACGCACAGCCTTGGAAAAGAAAGATGAGATTCGTAGCATATTGGATGAATTCCGTACAACCCCACTTGAAGAGGATTGGTGGCCAGTTTCGGTATTCTCCTCGTTTACTGACAAGGATACCACTACAGTCCTCGATTGGGACGGAGAGTGGGGTATTACTTACAGGGATGACGAAACCGGTCAGACAGAGACCATAGACCTTCGCACCACTCCCTATGCCAAGCTCCCTTGGCGCCTGGACTGGCCGATGCGCTGGGCTCATGAAGGGGTTGATTTCGAACCCGCCGGTAAAGACCACCATAGTGAAGGGGGATCCTTTGATACCTCAAAGAAGATGGTTACCGTCTTTGGTGGGGAACCGCCTGTATCCTTCCAGTATGACTTCATCAGCATCAAGGGAAGGGGAGGTAAGATATCCTCTTCAAGCGGAGAGGTCATCTCCCTCTATGAGGTCCTCGAGGTATTTACCCCTGAGATAACCCGCTATATGTTTGCTGGAACGAGGCCTAACTCTGAGTTTGCCATCTCCTTCGACTTGGATGTATTGAAGATCTATGAGGACTATGACAACTGCGAGCGCATCTACTTTGACCTGCTCAAGGTCAATGACAAGCGTAAGGCAAAGGAGGCGAGAATCTATGAACTGAGTCAGGTCGGGGATATCCCCTCAGAGGCCTCCTTCCAGATTCCTTTCCGCCACCTATGCAACCTTCTTCAGCTGCATGAAGGCAACATTGCAGTTGCCATCGGCACCTTGGGTCCCATGACCGAAAGTCAGAAGAAGCGCCTGGAGATCCGCTGTGCCTGCGCATGGAACTGGATCACCACCTTCGCTCCTGAGGACTTCAAGTATCGCCTTGCGATCGGGACAGACCCCAAGGTCGAACTTACTGAAGTGGAGCTTAAGGCCATCCGCGATCTTGCAGCCCTGGTCGAAGTGATGGATGATCTTGAAGACAAGGAGTACACCACTCGCCTCTACGACGCAGCAAAGGACAATGGTATTGATACCAAGGAGTTTTTCCAGCTTGTCTATCGGGTCATGATCAACAAGGATCAAGGACCAAAACTCGGACCCTTCATCAAGACGTGCGGCAAGGAAAAGACTCTCTCCATCCTCAAGAGATACTAACAAGAGCAAAGCATACAGTTTTGCACTATACTGGAAGGGGAGCATTTTGCTCCCCTTCGACATATATGGAGGCACATATGAAAGTTCTGATGATCAACGGAAGCCCTAACCAGAAAGGCTGCACCTATACCGCCTTGAATGAAGTAGCCGGCGTGCTGGAAAAAAACGGTATCGAGAGTGAGATTCTCTGGATAGGCAAAGGCGCCATCCATGGCTGTAGCGCCTGCGGCTCCTGCAAGACAACTGGGGTCTGTATTTTTACTGAGGATTTGGTAAACGAAGCTTCTGTAAAGGCGAAAGATTGTGATGCGCTTGTCCTGGGTTCACCTGTATATTACGCTTCCATCAACGGAGCGATGAGTGCCTTTCTTGACAGGCTCTTTAGGGTTATCTCCAGCCATATGGCTCTCAAGCCAGGAGCCAGTGTCGTATCTTGCCGTAGGGGAGGGGCCAGTGCATCCTTTGACAGGATGAACAAGTATTTCACCATCAGTCAGATGCCTGTAGTCTCTTCAACCTACTGGAACAGTGTCCACGGAAATACCCCAGAAGAGGTGCTCCAGGATCTTGAAGGCTTGCAGGTGATGCGCAACCTTGGTTCCAACTTAACTTGGTTGTTGCAGTCCATAGAAGCAGGAAAGGCAAACGGAGTTGCCCTTCCCGAAAGGGAAAAGCGCTTGGCGACTAACTTTATTCGCTAGCGCAGTATCTTATCCAGGACGTGGGCATTGGTTCTCCACTTGTCCTGGGCCTTTACCCTGAGGTCAAGCTGTAGTTTCTTGCCAGGGAAGATGGCCCTGATCTCCGGGGTGGCTCCTTGGCGGATCTTCTTGATATTCGCCCCGCCTTTGCCGACTACTATGCCCTTTTGAGTATCCCGTTCCACAATGATGGCGGCTCTTACCCATATGGTATTGGTCGCTTCGTTGTGTTCGATATCCTCAACAGATACGTAGATGGCGTGGGGAATCTCTTCTGTTACCAGATTTATGGCCTTTTCACGGATGATCTCGCCGATGCGGAACTCCACAGGCTGGTCGGTATAGGCGTCCTCGGGGTAGAGCAGCTCTCCCTCCGGGGCAAGTTTGAAAAGCTCTATGAGGATCTCGTCAACGCCCTCGTCGAGTTTGGCTGAAGCGGTCACCACCACTGAATCGGGAAGCTGCTCGGCTAGGAACGCTTTCGCAGCGTCGTGTTCGCCAATGGTAAGGATGTCGCTCTTGTTGATGCAAGCGATCACTGGGCTTTTTATTTTTGCAAGTGTTTGGGTTATGGCCCTCTCCTCTTCTCCGGGGGAGCGCTTTGCATCTATAAGGTAAAGTACGACGTCGCTGTCCTCGAGGGTCCGGATCGCAGTCTCCTGAAGTCGTTTGTTCATGGCCTTTTCACTTAGGTGGTACCCTGGGGTATCGGTAAAGATAAGCTGGCCTCTGGGGTCAGTATAGATGCCTCGGATGGCATTTCTAGTGGTCTGGGGCGTGGCAGCAGTGATGGACACCTTCATCTCTGTGATGGTATTGAGCAGGGTGCTCTTGCCGGCAGACGGCCTTCCTATAATAGCAACAGTAGCACATTTCATGAACAGATCCTCCGCATTGAAGTATAGCGAATCGTTAGGACTATGCATACAGAATGACAGAGAAACCTCAAAGGCTCCTTTTTAATCTCCAATCATACCTTTTCAATGTAGAGCTTATCCCGTATACTTAATCAAAGCGCGAAAGCGACAAATCCTTATGAAGAGAGGCTTTTAATGCCAGACAACCAAGAGAAGAAGCCTGCAGTGCAGGACCCCCAGATAAACGAAAAACTCCTTAAGACCCGCTCAATTATGCTAAGCGGCGAGATAAACAAGGAGAGTGCCGAACTTGCCATCAAGCAACTGCTTGTCCTGGAAGGCGAAAGCAACGATCCTGTACGGATCTTCATCAACAGCCCCGGTGGAGATGTCGATGCCGGATACGCCATCTTTGATATGGCCCGTTTTGTCTCCTGTCCTGTGACCATGATAGGTATGGGCCTTGTGGCAAGTGCTGCTGCCCTGGTTCTGCTTGCAGTGCCGGCAGAGAGGCGTTTGGCGCTTCCCAACTCCACCTACCTCATACACCAGCCGATGAGCGGCATGAAGGGTGTGGCGACAGATATAGAGATACACGCTCTGCACTTGGAGAAACTTCGCACCAAGCTTGATGCGCTCATTGCAAAAGAGACCGGCAAGACCATAGAAGAGGTTTCCGGGGACACGGAGCGTGACCACTGGTTATCGAGTTCTGAAGCGCTTTCCTATGGCTTGGTAAGCAGGATTGTTACAACAAGGAGCGAGCTCTAATACCCTATGGGCAAGACAAGATACCTTAGCGAAACGGAAAAACAACAGGGACGAAAACACATGTATCGTCAGGAAGTATACAATGGTATTGCATACAGCCTGCTAGGTGATACCATCGTCTACTTGTTGGCAATTTACTTCGGTGCAGGCAACCTTGCCCTTGGATACATCGCCTCCGCTTCCTATATAGCGGGGGTTGTCCTTCCTTTTGTGTCTATAATTTTCAAAGGTAAGAATCAGATCAAGGTGCAGTCAACGGTGTGGCTGATCCGAGGTATCGTATGCTTTGGCTACGTGGGCCTCTTCTTTTTGACAGGAGATGCCGCTGTCCTTCTGCTGCTTGGTATCTATACGGTTTTCAATATCTTCCGCATGATTGGCATCGCCCTCAACGATTTTACCATGAAAAGCATCAGCAGTGTCTCCAACCGGGGTAAGGTGGTGGCTAACGTCAATGTTGCCTACCAGAGTTCTTCCATGGTTGTCCGCTGCATTACCGCCCTTGTCTTAGGCATACAACAGTTTTCCGGTCTTGTCGGACTTGTAGGGCTGCAGGTGATAGGGGCCATAATGAACTTTTTCTCAGCCTATGAGATGTCCCTCATCACTTCACGCAGTACCATCTCCCACAAGAAGGGTCGGACGGTAATCACCATCTTCAAGGAAGCGATGTTGCAGTCCTCCTTGAGCAGGAGACTTTTCCTCAGATGGATAGCGACAGCCGTTGCAGTCATCTTTGGTCTCACCGTACCGTTTCTTAGGATCGAGCTGGGACTGTCCAACAGTATGGTCGTGCTCTACTCTGTGGTATTGGGTCTTTCCATGGTGGCGGCTAGCTACATAAGCCGACAGTTTTCCGACCGCTTGGGCTCACGACCGCTAGTTTTCATATCCACCCTGTTCTCACTCTTTTTCTTCTTGATTTGGGCCCTGATAACTCCTGAGGTTGCACCTGTCTGGTTCTTCATCCTGGGATTTTTCACCAACTTTTTTGTAGGGCTCATCGTGCTTCTGGTAGTAAGGCTGGTACAGCAGGTAATGCCTGATGATGATGCTGTCGGCTTCAACTCAATGGTAAACTTTGTCATAGCGATAATAGCATTTTTCGTAGGTATCATCAGTGGCCTTTTGGCCGATAGCGGTGATATCGCACGTACGCTCTTTGTCTTCGATGGTAGGATGGCCGGCAACAGCTATACTCTGGTCTTTGTTTTCGCTATGGCCCTCATTGCAATAGAGGCACTGGTAGCCTCAAGGCTTCAGGAAGTGGGAGCCTACTCATCCCAGGCGGCGGCGGCTGTCGTCTTTTCCATGCACGGCCTGAAAGCTGTCTCCATGATCGAGAAGCTGGAGAAGACCACCGACCCTGCAAAACGCAGGTTCCTGATGCACTCCCTGGGTAGCAACTACAATAACATGGCTACCAGCGAGATACGTTCGATTCTAGGCTCGCCCTTCTCTTCGGATAAGATAGAGGCGGTGCGCGCTCTTGCCGATAGGCCGAGGAAGGCCCTCTTGGATGACCTTATCAAGGTTGCGCGTGATGATGACTCCTACGTACAGCTCGATGCCATCGCAGCTCTCGGTTCGTACAAGAAGGATCCCAAGGTGAAGGAAGTGATGCTCATCCTTCTGAAACACGGGCGTTGGTCATCGGTACGTTCCATGGCGAGCAAGACCTTGGCGCGAATTACTGATACTACAGAGTATTTGCCCTTGATCAATGAGCTTTCCCATACTGCTAAACACATTGATGAGGTCATTGACTATCTTATTGCAAAGCGACATATGGACAAGGAAGGTACCTTTTACCAGGAGTTCTTCATCTCTGTCGAACAAGGCAGGAGTGCTACCTTCCGTCAGACCCGATATGCTGTCATAGCGTCATTCTTCAGGTTTGGGTCTCCACGCCTTTCAGGACTCTATGAGCAGTTGAACAGTGGGAACATCAAGGGATTCTTTCCCAGTTTTCTCTCCGAGGCAAGGGATCTCAATCAGATAGACCTGCGCTATGACGAGGTCCTTGCAATGTTCTATAACAACAAATGGGCTGAGCTTAGAGATTTCTGCCTTGATATCCTCGATGAGTCCAACCTCTCCTATGACCCCTGTCTGGAGAACCTGAAGCTGGGGATACTCAAGTCTCGCGAGATGGACATCGCCCTGTTTGATGTTCAGGATGCCCTGGCAGGACTCTACTTCTCCTACTCATTGGGAAAAAATACCAAGATTTGAAGCGAGGGCAGGGACTATTCCCCTTAACCCTGTACCATGAAAAACATTTCCTCACCCCTCTTGTATTCCCTTCTCCTTATGATGCTCGTCTGTTTGTGGAGCGGATGCTCCCTTGATGCCCAAGACACGAATGGGAAAGAGTTTAAGATCCTTACCTACAATGTACAGAACCTGATGGATGACAAGCTCGATGGCGATGAGTATCCCGAGTATCGTCCTTCGGAGAAATGGAACACACCTTCCTACCACATGCGGCTGAGAACCCTCAATGAAGTGCTTACCACCCGAAGCCTCGGCCTTTGTGATGTCCTGGTGTTGCAGGAAGTCGAGCATGAGAAGGTGATCGCAGACCTGTTGGATCGGCACTTGGGGCGCAAAGGCTACGGGTGGTATGCAGTGGCCAAGGACGAAGGCTCGCCGATTGCAACAGCTCTGATAAGCCGCAGCAAGCCCAAGCATGTTGCTGTGCATGCTGTCAAAGGGGCAAGGTCTGTTCTGGAAGCCGTATTTGACACGCAGCGTGGTGAAGTGGTCATTTTTGCCCTACATGCAAAAAGTCAGATCGGGGATTTTCCCGAGACCGAAGCGTTGCGCCTCGCACTTAGCCGTGTCCTCACTGAGGCCGCCAGAAGACATGAAGGCAGTCTCATTATCCTCTGTGGTGATTTCAATTCGAATCCCGAGCCCTATGAGGAAAACAACCTCATACAGCCCGCCCTCATCAATATTGCAGATCCCAAGGCACGAACCTATATGAGTGCCGGCTCGCTGGGGATTACCGGCAGGAGGGATCTTGTGTACTCAGATGTGTGGTATTGCCCGTTTCTTGATGGACAAAACAGTTTTGACAAACCAGGGACCTGTTACTTTGGCGGGTCTTGGCATCATTATGACCAGTTCCTGGGAAATGGATTGTTGTTTGATGGATTGGGGTGGGAGTATGGTTCAGCAAAAATAATTGCCCCGTCAGCGGCTCAGAAGGCTGACGGGACTCCTATGGCTTGGAACCTGTCAACCCTTAGCGGCGTCAGCGATCACTTTCCGCTCCTGCTTACGCTTTTGTGCAGGTGAGGCCGCTCCGTCCTTGGGGAACTTGAGTTCGTAGAATATCTGCTCCAGTTCAAGAGCTATGTTGATGTTATGGATGACAGGCATGGTGCCATCGTCCTGAAGCTGTGGCTTGAGGGTGATGGGGCTGAAATTGAGGATTCCCATAATTCCTGCTTTGATCAGCCTTTCGTAGCTGTCGTTGGCTGCTTGCTCCGGCACCGTGATAATTCCGGCAGACACCTCAAGGGCGTCTACAACCTCGTCAATGCGGCTGATGGGGTAGATGGGCACCGGATGCGATGCATCACTGTAAACCATGGGATCGCTATCAAATCCAGCGACAATCCGTATGCCGTCGGGCTCAAATCCGTTATAATGCATCAAGGCTTTGCCAATTCTTCCACAGCCGATGATAATACAGTTCTGAGGGGCTCCCTTACCTAAAATCTCTCCAAGGGACTTGAGAAGGTCGTAAATTTCATACCCGCCTCTTTTCTGGCCATATATGGCCAATTGGGAGAAATCCTTGCGTACGATCGCAGCAGAAACTCCAGCTGCATCAGCAAGGTTATGGGCGAAGACTTTTTCCAATCCGATAGATTTCAGGCGGTTGAGGGATCGGTAGTATCTTGTGATTCGTATCAATTGGTCATTGTTCATGGTAAAACTCCTATTAATGTGATTGATTGTACATTAAACAGGGTTATTGGTCAATATTTAATTCCAAAATGCAGTGCAATGGTATGGTTATTACCATAAGTTGTCAGAATATGGTGACACGATTTGGAAAATAATGCTAGAATAGGTAAACTGAAATTTTTGGGTACTGGAGGTTACATGTCGGAATCTAACGAAAACAAGTTCTCGCCTGAGTTACTCTCTTTCATTAACGAATGGAAGGATAAACCAGGCAATCTCATTATGGTTCTCCATAAGGTGCAAGAGGAACAAGACTACATCTCGCGAGAGGCTGCCGATCAGGTCGCGGCTTTGCTTGATGTACCTTTGGCCACTATTTGGGGTGTGGTGTCTTTTTACCACTTTTTCAAGCTTACTAAGCCTGGCAAACACAACATACAAATTTGTATGGGTACTGCTTGTTATTTGAAAGGTGCACAACCTCTTATTGATGAGCTGGCCAAACAGCTGGCGATCGAGGTTAATGAAGTGACTGATGATGGTCTCTTCTCCTTGGAAGCTGTCCGTTGTGTTGGTTGTTGTGGACTCGCCCCGGTTCTCACCGTAGGTGGGGAAGTATTCGGCAAGGTCACTAAGGACCAGATTGCTGGAATTATCGCAAAGTATAAATAAGGAGCGTAAAACAGGGCATATGCATATTTTTATCTGTGATTTTCTGTTGGACATTGTCCAGAATTCCTATGAGGCCGGTAGCACTGAAGTGTTCCTGACCCTCGAGGAGGACGATACCTTGCTGGTATGTACCGTAGAGGACAACGGAAAGGGAATGGATGAGGATTTGAAAGCCCGGGTGCTGGACCCTTTTGTTACAGATGGGGTCAAACATAAAAAGCGTAAGGTCGGTTTGGGGTTGCCATTTCTTGTACAGGCTTGTTCAGCTTGTGAAGGGAGCTTCTCCTTGCATTCAGAATTGGGACAGGGAACCAAGGTTACTTGCAGCTTTCCTCTCAATCATGTGGATACACCTCCCTTTGGGGACCTGCCTTCGACACTTCTGGCTCTTATGAGCCATCCTCTCGCTGATGAACTTGTCGTAAAGCGTACACTAGCGACAGTCAAGGGAGAAGGGGGATACGAACTCTCCAAAAGAGAGCTCACTGACATTTTGGGTCAGTTAACCTCCAGTGGTACCTTAAACCTTCTCAAAGAGTTTCTGGTATCGCAAGAAGAGGATTTGAAGCCGCTATATGTGCCCCACTCGCCTTTATTGGCATGAGAGCCTGTTTTACACTACCTAGGAGACCAGATAATGGCAAAAATGACACTTGAAGAGCTGAGAAAGCTCAGGAACGAGAAACAAGCCGCGATACAAAAACGCGACATTGAAGGAAAAGACTCACGCATCGTCATTGGAATGGGCACCTGCGGTATTGCCGCCGGAGCCAAGGTTGTCCTGGACACATTCCTGGAAGTCCTTGACGAACACAAGCTTGAGAATGTATCGGTCACCCAGACCGGATGCATGGGCCTTTGCTATGTGGAGCCGACCATTGAGGTCCTGGTTCCAGGCATGCCCGACACAATTTATGGAAACGTGGATGCTGAAACAGCAAAGAAGATTGTTGAACAGCACGTCATTGGAAAGCAACTGGTGACTGATCACCTCTTTGATCGACCTGCTGCTGACATCATTCAAAAGGACGGGGGGAGATAATGGCTTTCAGAAACTACATCTTGGTCTGTGGAGGTACCGCTTGTGAATCGAGCCGTGCAGACCAGATATATCAGAACCTAATAAAAGAGTGTAAAGATCAGGGCGTTGCGGACGAAGTGCAGGTCATCAAGACCGGCTGTTTTGGATTTTGTGAGCAGGGACCTATTGTAAAGGTACTTCCCGAGGACTCCTTTTATGTAAAGGTATCCCCCAAGGATGCACACGAGATTATTGCCGAGCATATCATCAAGGGTCGTGAAGTTACCCGTTTGCTGTATGACAAGAGCGAGAGCCGCAAACATGCCAAGGTCGAGGACATCCAGTTTTACCAGAAGCAGTTCCGCATTGTCTTGCGCAACTGTGGATTTATCGATCCGGAAAATATCGATGAGTATATTGCCCGTGAAGGGTATGAGGCCCTTGAGAAGGCCCTCTTCGAGATGACCGGGGATGATATCATCGAGGAACTGAAGACTGCAGGGCTGCGTGGACGCGGTGGTGCAGGATTCCCTACCTGGATGAAATGGAACTTCACCAAACAGGCTGAAAATGATGTTAAATATGTCGTTTGTAATGCTGACGAAGGCGACCCGGGTGCTTACATGGACCGCTCGACCCTTGAAGGGGACCCGCACTCCGTGCTTGAGGCCATGACCATTTGTGGTAAGGCTATCGGTGCACAGAAGGGCTACATCTATATCCGTGCTGAGTATCCACTGGCTATCAATCGCCTTGAGATCGCTATGGCTCAGGCTCGTGAATATGGTCTGCTTGGCAAAAACATCCTTGGAAGTGGTTTCGATTTTGATATTGAGATCCGCCTTGGTGCCGGTGCCTTTGTCTGCGGTGAGGAGACTGCACTGCTGCAGTCGATCGAAGGCCATCGTGGAATGCCACAGCCCCGTCCTCCTTTCCCAGCTGTTAAGGGCCTTTGGGGTAAGCCGACTGTCATCAACAACGTTGAGACTTGGGCGAATATTCCGGTAATCATCTCCAAAGGTGGTAACTGGTTCAGCAAGATCGGAACTGCAGATAGTAAGGGTACAAAAGTCTTTGCACTTACAGGAAAGATCAGAAACTCCGGCTTGGTGGAAGTTCCCATGGGAACCACCCTTCGAGAAATCGTCTTTGACATCGGTGGTGGCATAGCCAACGGCCGAAAGTTCAAGGCTGTCCAGACAGGTGGCCCTTCCGGTGGTGTCATCACCGATGCAGACCTTGATACCCCCATCGACTTTGGGTCATTGGTCCGAATCGGTTCCATGATGGGAAGTGGTGGTATGATCGTCATGGACGAGGATGACTGTATCGTAGACGTTGCGAAGTTCTACCTGAACTTCACCGTTGACGAATCCTGCGGAAAGTGTGCCCCCTGTAGAATTGGTGGCCGTTCCCTGTGCAACATTCTGGAGAAGATTACCCTTGGAAACGGTGTCCCTGAGGACCTCGAGGCCATGGCGACTATCGGAAAGGCTATGAGAGTCGGTTCCCTGTGTGCTTTAGGGCAGACAGCACCCAACCCGATCCTTTCCTCCATGAAGTTTTTTGGTGAAGAATATCGTGCCCATATTGAAGACAAGAGTTGCCCGAGCGGCACCTGTAAGAATTTGGTTACCTATTCGATTCTTGCTGACAAGTGTATCGGCTGTACAGCCTGTGCACGCAAATGCCCTGTCGGTGCTATTACCGGCGAAAAGAAACAGCTTCATATTATAGACCAGAACACCTGTATCAAGTGTGGTGTCTGTTTGGAGACCTGTAAGTTTGGAGCCGTCGTAGTCCAGTAGGATCCGACAGAGGAGGAATAAATTGAGTATCGTACATGTAAAGATAAATGGTATTCCCGTAGAAGTTGAAGCGGGCACAACTGTTCTGCACGCTGCTAGAGCAGCAGGTGTCAGAATCCCAACGCTCTGCTACCATGACGACCTGGTCCCATTCGGGTCCTGCGGGCTATGTATTGTGAAGCAGGAGGGTAGCGCCAAGATCATTCGCGCCTGTGCCGCTCCTGTCCATGAAGGCTTGAGCGTCATCACAGACGACCCCGAGATTTTTGAGGTAAGGAAAACAATCCTTGAACTGATCCTCAGCACCCACCCCTCATCATGCCTCACCTGTATCCGCAATGGAGAGTGTGAGCTGCAGGATTTGGCAGCTGAGTTCGGTATCCGCGAACAGCCCTATGAAGTGCGCCTGAGCGACGAGCCCAAGGACACTTCATCCGCATCCATCGTCCTTGACCCTGAAAAGTGTATCAAGTGCGGTCGTTGCGTACAGGTCTGTCAGGATCTGCAAGGCACTTTCGCCCTTGAGTTCATCGGACGCGGAGACGGCACTTGCATGGCTCCTGCAGCTATGCTCGCACTCGATGACAGCCCCTGTGTCAAGTGCGGCCAGTGTGCGGCTCACTGCCCGGTCGGAGCCATCTATGAAAAGGATGAGATCGGCGCCTTCCGCGCTGCTGTTTCCGATCCTAAAAAGAAAGTGGTTGTTCAGATAGCCCCTTCCATCCGTGTCGGCTTGAGCGAGACCTTTGGCCTCCCCGCCGGAACGGTTACAACAGGTAAGATCTATGCAGCATTGAAGCAGCTCGGAGCCTATGCGGTTCACGACACTAACTTCAGCGCTGACTTGACCATTATCGAAGAGGGTCATGAACTGGTTGGCAGAATAACCAAGGGTGGCGCTATGCCGCTTTTGACTTCCTGCTGTCCGTCTTGGATCGATTATGTCGAGAAGTACTACCCAGATCTGCTCGACCATGTCTCCAGTTGCAAGAGCCCCATGCAGATGCATGGTGCGATTACCAAGACCTTCTATGCTGAGAAAGCCGGTCTCGACCCATCTGAGATTTTTGCTGTCGCCATCATGCCCTGTACTGCTAAGAAATATGAATCCAAGCGTGATGAAAACATGAAAGCCTCAGGATTTCAGGATGTGGACCTGGTCCTCACCACTCGCGAGCTTGGTCGCCTGATCAAGAACTCTCCAGTGGATTTCCTGAAGCTGGAAGAGGAAGAGGCTGATAGCCCCATCGGCGAATACTCCGGAGCAGGGACTATCTTCGGTGCCACCGGTGGTGTCATGGAAGCCGCTGTCCGTACTGCATACAATGTGGTGACAGGCAAGGAGATGGAGAGGGTCGAAGTCGAAGCTGTCCGTGGCCTGGATGAGATCAAGAAGGGTACCGTTGATTTTGATGGCACACCGATCCGTGTCGCTGTAGTTCACGGCCTCTCCCACGCGAAGGAAGTCTTGGATGAAATCCGTGAGGCCAACGCCAACGGAACAAAGGCTCCCTACGAGTTCATCGAGATCATGGCTTGTCGTGGTGGTTGTATCGCCGGTGGTGGTCAGCCCTATGGTGCCAATGATATCCTGCGTAAGGAGAGATCTGAAGGTCTCTACGCTGATGACAAGAAGAGCACCTTCCGCTGTTCGCACCAGAACCCCTCCATTCTCAAATTGTATGAGGATTTCTTGGGTTCCCCGAATGGCGAAAAGGCTCATCACCTCTTGCATACCACCTACCAGGAGAGACCTCTGTACAAGGCCTGATAGGATCACCCGTCTAACAAAAGATACACCCGGCTTAGCAATAGGCCGGGTGTTTTTGACTTCAGGGAGAGCAACCGGTCTTTCCATGGTATGGGCGAGAGCAAGGGTTGGTATAGAAGAAGGGGGGGCACATTGCTGTGCCCCCCCCGGGAAAATGAATCGCTTGTGTAAGCAAGCCCTATCCTTCTTACTGGGGGATGTTGAAGAGCAGTATCTGGTTGTTGGTGTCCGAAGCGACGAGCATGTTCTCCTTGTCCGGAGATATGGTGGCCTTGGACGGGGTGAAGTTCCCTAGGGATATGCTGGTGGTAAACGTCAGCATGTCGGTGAGTCCGTCGATTGAGAATACCAAGATATTCTTGCTCCCCTTGCATAGGACATAGAGCAGGTTCCCCTTGGCATTGGTAAAGAGCTGGACTATCTGACGCATCTCCCCGATGCCGTCATCTCCTGATAACCAGGTCTCCACCTGCTCCCAACCATCGGTTTGGGTGTCTGCTATGTAGTGTGAATATTTGAATCGGTTGAGTGCTGTAGCGCCTCCCGATACCAAACTATCCTCACTGATAAATCCAGCTGCACTGATACCAGCAAGGTATGGTGTATGTTCAGCGGTGGAGTAGTCCCTCTCATAGTAGAAGAGTTCTCCTCCCGGACCCCTCAAGCTGATCTTGAGATGCTCCTTTTCCGTTGAGAACCAGGCAACCTTATCCAAAAATGGCGAGAGGGCTATCCCGCTCGTCGGATCTGTCTCCATCAACCAGTGCTGGTAGCCGTTGATCTTGAACTCAGAGGACTGCGTCGCATAAAAATTGGACTTGGGAAGATAGCTGTCGTCAGGGACAACGTTGTAGAGGATGCCTGTCATCGGATCCAGCATAAGCGTGCTTATACTGGAAAATCGTTTCTCGACTGATTCGGTCTTGTAAGCCACATTGTCACGGGAATAAAGCTTGGTCAGGGACGTGTTGCTTGCATTGTACTGGTAGAGGGTTATTCCCGGACTCTGGTTGTCGGCAATGGCCACCCTGCTTGTATTCTTATCTACCAAAATATCAGTCACCTTTACAGTGTTGAAACCATCTGCCTGTGTATAGGTTCTTACTACCTCCAGGCAGTCGCGGACAATCCTACATATCTGTAGGGTGTTGTGCATGGTGCTTGCCAGCAAAAACTTTCCATCAGGAAGGAATGCTATTTTAGTATTCCCGCTGATTTTCAAGCCATCGGTATTGTCCGTTACCGACTTTGCAAGTACCGGTAGCCCCGGTGTGCCTGCAACAGCGGCTTTGAAAGTAATGCTGGCTGACCCGGAACTAGCTAGAAGGGCCCCCTTTGCGATGAGATCCAAACGATGCTTTCCAGTGCTTGGAGTAAATGTGCAATTGAGGGAGGTGGATATCTCTTCCCCATCGAGAAACCATACGACTTCAAACTCCTTGCTGTTTTCTGACGGTGGAACTGACACCCTTGCAGTAATCTCCTGTAGTGCCGCCACCGAGTCTGTGATGCCGGATATCGAGCATTCGATCGGGGTTCCTGCCTTGTTGATCAAGGTAAGGCTGCTGGGTATTTCAGGATACTTGTCGAGATCGAGGTCAATCGTGCCTTCTGTCGTCTTGCCCCCTACAATGCGCACGATCTCCGCAAACCCGGCTACAGAGGTATTCCCGCTGTAGAGCATCCCTTGGATCAGGTAGGAACCGGAGGGGTAGGTAGCACTGTAGAATACCGAACCGTTGATGAGGTTGTTGGTGGTAGGGGAGACCTTTGTCTTTATTCCCGCGGCATCCGTCACCCAGAGATCGATATTCGGATTGGAGATTTTTGTCTCATCCCAAGCGAGTTTTACGTTCATTGTCCCTGTTCCCATAAGCGTTTTCAACTCGATGAGGACATTTGTCGGTTCATTGCTCAGTGAACATTCGGCAGATCCGTGCACAAGGTTCACCCCCTGATTATTCTGCCCGACTGCTGCGATGCTCCAGGTACCCATGAGCAGACCCTCCACTTCAATGGTGGGGTTCACACTCTGTATTTCGAAGGTGCTGCCTTGAGGACCTTCTCCGGTAACTGCATAGCGAGACACTTCCAGAGGGGTGTCCTTTGGTACGATGGAGCGATCCTGGCCTTCAGTTCCCCGCATGGTCAGACGCAGGGAAGATCTTCCAGGCTCCTCTTTGCAACCGGTAAAGCCAATGATGAGGATCATCATAAGAATAAGCAGACCGGTCGTGGTACGAACTTGTTTCATAGTAGCCTCCACCTGGATAGGTTTCCCCGATGGCCAAATGCTTCATAGTTCAGAAAGGCTTTTCTTTTTCCCTTCTAGGTATTACAGTCATAGTATGAAAACCCTCTTGAAACTACTGTTGTTGGGCTTGACCCTTGTTGTGGTGTTTATCTCCCCTGCCTACATAGGCATAGTGGCATACTACATGATCTTCCCCTTGCTCTTTTTCCTTGTATTCCTGTTCTATCGCATCTCCTATTGGGTCAGCGAGTCGGATGTGGGGAAGGTGAGGCAGGATGAGTTCGATTTTTCACTCTTTTGTGGAAAAGTCCCGCTATCAGGTGATGGGGATCTGCTTCGGGGGCGGTTGGTCATTACTGAGCAAGATCTGAAGCTGTATCAGCGCGTACAGAAGGGAAGGACAAAAAAGACCCCCTGTGAGGAGGTCTGGTCCTTGGATGTCTCCTCTGTTCGGAGTTTGGGTTTTGGCAAGGCATCCGGTGCAAGGAAGGGTCTCATCCTCTATCTGGATGAAGGGTCTGTCAGCTTCCTCAGCAGAAAGGCCCTCAAGCAGAAAGAAGCGGTCATAGAGGCCCTTGGATGGGACGAGAATCCGCTCATCCCCCAAGTGGTGGAGGTCTCAGGAGAGGCCTCTGAGGCACCCTCCTTCACTGAAGCCAATAAGCCTAGAAACTAAAACCCACACCTACTCTGATGGGTTCCAATACAAATCTGGACAATGATCTGTTCTGGAAGTTATAGGTGGCACCGACCCCTATGGCATAGAAGATCCTAAACGACTCTGAGATGGCGTAGGTCACTCCGGCGCCGAGTTTGCCCTTTATGCCGAATTCGGTGGTATTTGCTGTGGAGTCAATGAAGAGTGTCGGTCCCAATGAGATAGAGAGGGGGAAGGTTACTCTGCCTTCTCCCAGTCTCCATACACCCCTTGCCAGCAGGCTTACCTGTACAATGTCAGCGGCGGTTTTCTTTCCGACTTCCAACGTAGCACCCCAACCGAACATCTCCTTCTGGCTCATGATATCCAAGCTTACATTGAAGCCTTTCTCTGCTGTGGAGAAGTCCTTGGGGAAGTTGTAGTCCAGAAAGGAGACCGAGAGGCTGCCTTCCATAGCCGGCTTCTCTCTCTTCGGATTTTCTTTCTCTTCCGCCCCGGTTTCGCTTCTGAGGATCATGTTGGTCTGCGGTATCGCTGCCCCATTGCTTGGAGGTATCGTCACTGCCTCAGGCAGGGACTCAACTGTCTTGCTTGTAGCAAGGGATAACTCTACGCTCTGTGCCACATCTTCACTGGCAAGGTCAGAAGGGAGGGCCGATACGTCCTCTTCTAGGGGCTGTGTTCTCTCCCTTTTTGGCAAAGCTTCACTGACCAGTACCGAAGTGAGCGTCTCTTGTACAATGGGCT
>DUPO01000071.1 GCA_012838275.1 Spirochaetales bacterium | reverse complement strand
CTTCCTCAACAGGAGACTCTTCCTCAACAGGAGACTCTTCCTCAACAGGAGACTCTTCCTCAACAGGAGACTCTTCCTCAACAGGAGACTCTTCTTCAACAGGAGACTCTTCCTCAAGAAGACTGTCTTGTTTTCCAAATGTTGGGATGCCTACCAAATCCTTGATCTGCGCCATACCATCCCAGGTCGTGGCAAGGTCAGCCAGTTGGACAAAGGAGAGAACCAGTTTGTTTTCTTTGAGCTCCAGGGGGTAAGAGTTATTCTTGTTGGTGATATCGATCACAACTGAATTGTAAGGGAGATCTTCCAACACCTTTAGGGCATCGTATTCCCCTTCCAGTTGCAGGATGACTTCTTGAGTCTCTTCAAAAGGATTGAAGGGTTCGTATCCCATATGTGAAGCAGGTATCTGTATGGCAAGCTTGCGTTCAGCATCCTCAAATACAACATCAATATAATCATCCCCATGGGCCACTTTCTTAGTGTAATCCATCGTACCTAACATGGAAGAGAAAAAAGTGATGGGAACAAGGGACTGCTTTTCCTGTTCGATCGCTTTCCAACGTATCTCGAACTCTTCACTTTTGGCACATACAGCTCTTCGTATGATCCAATAGGCTCGGTCCAGTAGCGTATCACCATCAAAACAAAAGATGGTGTTGAATATGCGCAAGAAGGGACGATCATTGAGCAGGGAAGTTTTGGTCAGCCAGGCCTTCTGATCCGTTTCAAGGAACTCCTTATCCTGTCCTGCATCCACGGCAAGGAGAAGTGCATCAGAGACAGAGAGGTCTGTTATCTTTCCAACGGCAAAGAGATCATACCCATCTCTTCGTCCCACAATATCAGCGACCCAACTCTCCCAACCCTGCTCTCGAATGATTCGGTCCATGAGAGCTTGCATATCCTGCTCAGGCTCGCCGTGGCTTTTTAGCATCTCAAGCTGCAACATGCTGGCCTGCTTGAAAACAGTACTGTCTTCCCTCAGCCTGTCTATTCCTTCATGAGCATTTTTAGCAAGTTGGACAAAGGCGGTAAGCAAACCGTCGAGCTTAGCATCGAAGACCTCAGCAATGAGGGTGTTAAAGGGTTGTAACTGGTATTTGAGGGCATTGTGTTGCTTTTCCAGCAACTCCTTCTCAGAAACAGGAGGGAATATGCTGTCAGTGGCGTACTCCTGAAAGGCGACCAACAGTTCCTCTGACGAAATCTGGTTGTCGGCATACAGGGAGAGCGCGTAATTGTCGGTATAACGGATAGACTTGCGACTAAGATCGTCAAACAGTGTGACCAGTCGTTTCCAATCCTTCTCCTTGATTTCAGCATTTTGTGAAAACGGTGTGTTTTTTGCTGCAACTATTGCCTGGAGATACGAAACCAACCGTGACGCTGTTATCTGGGCGAACGTATCGTTCGGACGGTCATAGCGTATCCTGCGTTGTTCCCAACAAGCCATTTTCAATAACTCCAGAGGATGGAAACGATCGAGGATTGATATGATATTGGAGATATCATTATTGAGGAAAATGGAGACCTCTTTCAAATTTTTCTGAATCTTCTCAGCCGACACACCCAACATGCTGAGCAAATCCCATCCTGGACTGTTTTTCACAAGCAGTTTCTCCTTGCTTTCGAGCATAGCACAACTTGCTTGCTCATTCAAACTTCCTCTGCTTTCCTGAACTGCCAAGTATCTGCAATTCCCAGATTCCGGTTACGCCTACCATCGCCTCAATCTGCCTTTCAGGATGCTGTGAAGGAGCAAATCTTTTGCACAAGGCATCCAACACCCGTATTTTCTTCTCTCTTGATGTAACTTCTTCTGCTGTAGCAAAAACAGTCACGCTCTCATATGCAACAGAGAGGGCTTTCTCATCCGGTTCCGCATAACCTACGCAGGTGATGCAGACACGCTTGTCCCTCTTCAGATTATCAATCTTATGCCCTTGTCGGGCAGAGTGGAAATAAAACTTCCCTTCATACTCAACAAGAGAGATAGGGACAGCATAGGGTGAAGCCAATCCCAAAGGGGATTCTGCCCTTGCATTTACAGTAGATAGTGTCACCCATAGGGATTCACGTAACAGCCGCAAGGAGTCCGCTTCACCCATCTCTCTTTCAGGTCGTCTCATAGGTACCATTCTAACCCTCTTCCAGTGCCGGTGCGCGCATTTTTTTCCAAAAGACCAGGCACAGCACTACTGATATCATTGCAAATGCTGAAAAACTTTCAAAAAGGACCTTATAGCCAAACTCTTCAGTAAGGAATCCTCCCAAAGAGGAGCCCAATACCGTAGGCAGGCCCGTGCCTAGGGATATATACATCGACATGCCCAAAGCACGATGTGTACGTTTGACCCTTCGTGCTACAAGCTGTATGGCTGCGGGATGAAAAAACCCGAAACAAACACTGTGGAGCATCTGCCCCACTATTACCCCACCAAGGGTAGGAAAACGAGCATAGAGCAGCAAGCGTACAGTCATGCCAAGCCCACTGACAAGCAGTAGAAAAACAGGCAGGACGCCTCTCTTTTGGATAAGATAGCCAGCCAGGATCATAAAAAGAAGCTCACTGCCGGCTCCTATGGCATTCATCAAGCTTATCGCCGTTATATTCAATTCCTCCACCAGATAGAGCGAGAAGAAGCTCGTTACAGCAGCCATGCTCAACCGATTGAAGGCAATGATTATCAAGCCAATGACAAAGGCAGAGTCAAACCAAGGGTTGGACGAGAAGGATTTCCTTTTGGTCTTAATTCCGGTTTTTGGTTTTGCCGGAAATTTTTCCTCTTTCCAGCTCAAGACCGGTATGAAAAAGAACAGACAACCGAGCAGTGCATACATCACAATGCTGGAGTTATCTGTAAGGATAGGCCTGCCTATAGCGGAATACACTAAGGAGAACAGCACAAAGCCCAAAGTACCGAATGCCCTTATATAGGAATATTTCTGAGCATTCCCATCAAAGCGGTTGGTTGCGACCGTATCGACCAGCGGCAAGAGCGAACGCAAGAAAAATGCTGTTATGACCAGAGCGAGAATGATCAGCCAAACAGGTCCGCTCCGGACCAGGAGGATCAGGCCAAGGGCGGTAAACCCGGTTGCGGCGAGTACCGTATCCTTGAGCCTGCCTGTCTTGTCTACTATCCTGCCCACTACCAGAGGCCCGATAATTCCGGCAATTTCAAATATACCCAAAAGCACCCCTACCTGCTCGTAGGAGTATCCACTATTCCTCAACAACACCTGGAGGAAGGGGCCTACTATGGCAATGATAGAATATACAAAAAAGAAGGATAGATAGAGCTGTAACATATCAGCCATTGTATGCTTTTGTCCTTATGCACTCAAGCAGGAACTCACATCCGCAGGAAGGTTCTTGCTTTTCTCAAGGTGGCTTGTGGGAGACGGAGGTCTTCCAGCGTGGAGAAAGCAGACGCCTCCCTCTCCCTGACGATTCGCTCTGCGTAAGAGGGCCCTATTCCGGGAACTTTGAGCAACTGCTCCCTTGAGGATCTTTTGATTGAAACGGGGAACATCTCAGGATGGCTCTCGGCCCATAGCAGCTTGGGATCTTTCTGCAGATTCAGATTGCCACCACCGTCAAAGATAAGGTCTTCGTAGGAGAATCCATACTTTCTCAACAGCCAATCAGCCTGGTAGAGCCGATGCTCACGCATCAGGGACTCTGGCGAACAGCCCGGTTGGGGACCGAGGTCGAAAAGTGTTAGCTGTTCGCCCCCGATCTCCCTGTTCTGCTCCCCTGGTATGGTAGGGTCTCCAAGTCCCCCCTGATAAGCACTGTAATAGATCCTCCCCATCTTGAGATTGGAGTACATGCGACTGCCGTAGGAGAGTATCTCCTGATCACTTTCATCGCTGGCCCCCACAATGAACTGACTTGAGGTTGATACGCTTGAGAAGCGCCCTCCCCTGCCTGTCTGCTCAGCGATGAAGGTAAGAGGCTCGATTATATCCCTTCGGTAATCCTTCCTATCTGTCAGCCTAGAGAAATGTCTTGAGCCGGGGGTCTCTATATTCAGAGAAACTGCAGAAGCATATGAGAGAGCGCTTTCGATGCTCGCCTTACTTGCCCCCGGGATGATCTTCAGATGGATATAGCCCCGATATCTGAATCGCTTGCGTAGAATCTCAGCCGTTGATACCAACTGATCCATGCTCTTCTCCCCACTGCCAAGCACCGCACTGGAGAGAAAGATACCAATGAGGGGACGTTTCAGCTGAAACTCATAAAAAAAGCTTGCCATCTCATAGGGAGATAGGGCTACAGGACGGAAGTCCCTACCTTCTCTGAGGGGGCAGTACTTGCAGTCGTTTGCACAACGATTGCCCATCAGGGTCTTGAGAATGATCCCGGGGCCCCCACTCGCGGTTGTAGTGGGATAGAGCCAACCGTTTCCTAGGTGGTTTTTCTTACGATGTTCGTCAGGGTTTTTCGTGCCGCAAGCACATGAAAGGTCATACTGTGCGTCACGGCTGAGAATGTCCAGTTTCTCTTGTGTATCCATAGGGAGATGGTAACACTTGTATAGTAGTTTTTACAAGACTTTCTTTTGCTTTGTTTCTGTGTTTATATTTCTGTCACGCTTATATTCCGAAACCAACAAGCCTCCCAAGGTGAGGGCGGCTCCGATAGCTGAGGTAGGTGTTATGACCTCCCCAAGAACGATGACGGAAAATACAATCGTGATGACAGGACTGAGGTAGAGGTAAAAAGAACTTTTTATCGCGCCGATACTTTTCAGACCGAAATTCCAAAAGACAAAACAGAGGGCTGAGGCTATGAGACCTAGGAAAAGAAAATGATATACGTATGGAGGCTGCACTATCGTGGTGAATTTTGGAAAATCATCCAAGAGAATATTGGCGGCAACCATGCCAAGCAGTGCATAAAAAAACATTGTCCTGGTTGCAAGCAAGGTAGGATAGCCTCGCCTTGAGACAATGCGTGTCAACGTCGTGTAGAGAGCCCAAACGACAATAGCCAAAACCGCAAGGAAATCCCCTAGCGGATTGAGTGCCAGTTCTGACTGGCCGCTATAGCTGATCAGTGCAATACCCAGCATCGAGAGCGCAAACCCAATAAAATATTGAGCCCTGAGCTTCTCTTCCTTCAGGATGAAATGCACGGCAAGCAGGATAAAAAAGGGAGCCGTAGCAACAATGACCCCGACATTGGAGGCAGAACTGTACACCAGCGCGGTGTTCTCCAGGTAATAATAGAGAAAAATGCCGCACAGACCAGATCCGGCAAGGAGCAGTCGATCTGTCTTTTGTGTGTATACGATCTTTCTGGGGTTGCACAAGAAAAGAAAAAGGAATCCCAAAAAAGTCCTCACCAACAATATCTGCATGGGAGTAAAGGCATCCAGGAGGATCTTGGTAGAGATATAGGTAATGGCCCAGATCAAGACGACCGTGAATATGGCCAGGTGGCCCAACACCCTAGTCCTAGGCAGAACGACCGATGAGTTTTCCATAATGAGCGGCAGTGTACCCCTAAAATTCACATGTTACAATCACTCTATGATATACTATGAGTGCCATTGGAGGTGCTCATGATTACTTATAGAAAGGAATTGTGGTTTAACATCAACAAACGGCGCGGCCTGATCAATATTACAGAGGCCGTACAACAAGCCGTTCATGCTAGCGGGGTCACCGAAGGTCTTGTCCTGGTCAATGCCATGAACATCACCTCTAGCGTCTTCATCAACTCCATCGAAAGCGGTTTGCACCAGGACTTTGAGGTTTGGCTTGAGAAACTTGCTCCAGAACTCCCCTACGACCAGTACCAGCACAACAAGGGCGATGAAAAGAACGCCGACGGACACCTTAAGCGAAGCATTATGGGTCGTGAGGCTGTGGTAGCCATTACAGGAGGGAAACTTGACTTCGGATCCTGGGAGCAACTCTTCTACTATGATTTTGACGGAATGCGGGAAAAGCATTGCCTCATCAAGATCATAGGGGAGTAACAAGATATGAGCGATAGTACATATCGCTCACATCTTCATATCTTTATAAAGCTATAAAGCCTCTGCAAGAACTTTTGCACGGTATGCCTGCAAGCCTGCCTCAAAGCACTTGAGGGCTTCCGAGAGATCTTCGGTGTTGAGCACATAGGCGATTCTCACCTGTTTGCGCCCAAGGCCCTCAGTCTCATAAAAGTCCTCACAAGGGGCAACCATCACCGTCTTGCCGTTCAAGGAGAAATCCTTGAGCATGAAGATGGCAAAGTCCTCCGCATTGTCGACGGGCAGCTCAGCTACCAGATAGAAAGCTCCCTTAGGGGTATTACAGACAACCCCGTCAATCTTCTGCAGTCCCTCTACAATAAAGTTCCTACGCTTTTCATACTCACTCTTCACCTCGCTGAGGTAGGAGTCATCAGTATCCAAGGCGGCACGGGCTGCAACCTGCTCTATCTCAGGGGGACAGAGTCTTGCCTGGGCAAGCTTCAGGGCGTTTGCCAAGACTTCCGGATTCTTGCTGACTAGGGCCCCGATGCGGGATCCGCACATGCTGTAACGCTTGGAAAAGCTATCAACACAGATCACCCTGTCGGCAAATTCGGGGAAAGCCAGCACGCTAGTGAACTCCTTGTCATCATAACAGAACTCACGGTAGACCTCATCGACGATCAGAAAGATATCATGTTTCTTGGCCAGGTTAAGCAACTGCAGCAGCTCATCTTTTGTATAGACATGTCCGGTAGGGTTGTTTGGACTGCACACCAGGATTGCCCCTGTCTTGCGTGTGATCCGCTTCTCAAACTCAGAGATGTCAGGAAGGGCGAATCCTTCCTCTATCTTGCTGGTGACAGGCACCAGGCTGACCAGGGCCGAGTGGGCGAACGAGGAAACGTTGGTGTAGTACGGTTCAGGTATGATTACCTCGTCATACGGATCACAGAGGGTCATGAAAGCGAACTGCAAGGCCTCACTGCCTCCGGTGGTGATGAGAAGCTCATCACTGCTGACTTTTAGGCCATACTTGGCATAGTAGGCGGGCAGAGCCTTCCTCAAGTCTTCCCGGCCTTCACTGTTGCCATAGGCGATGATGCTCTGGTCATAGTTGCGAACCGCCTCAATGACCTGGGGGGGAGTTTTGATATCGGGCTGGCCAATATTCAGGTAATAGACCTTGATACCTCGGGCCTCAGCATCGCGTGCATAGGGAGAGAGCCTTCTGATGGGTGAGCATTGAAAAGCAGAAATACGGTTTGACATCTTCATGATTTGTTCTCCAGTTGGATAAGGAATTGGTAAACAGTCATTACCCCCTCTGCCATACGGCTAGGAGAGGAGTAAAGTGGAATAACCCGGAAACCGCTAGCCTACGGCTCTTTGCGGTCCGGGTTACTAGCGCTGGCAGAAGCCTTTTTCGCTGCGTTCTGTGCCTGACTATTGTCAATCATGATTTGGATGAACTTTCTATTGTCCAACAACGGACTTATGGAACGCCCATGGTGCAGGCGGCTGATGACCCGGGCAAACAGTTCGGTGATATCAGCCTGGATATACCACTCCTTATCAAGGAGGTCACGCCCGTGGTAGACAGCATTTGTCCCAATGATCCTATAGAAGATACCTTCCTGATAGGCTTGTTCAAACGCCTCAACCGCATTGGAATTGAAAAAAGGCAGGCTCACCATACAGATGACGCGTTTGGCTCCGAGGCTCATAAGCTCACGCATGGCTATGATCAGGGTACCACCGGTAGCAAGCATGTCGTCTGCCATGAGCACTGTCTTGCCTGCGACATCACCGAGGAGGTTGATGCTCTTGATATTGGAGTGCTTGGCATCCTTGCTCACTATGGAGTAGTCACGCTCCTTGTAAAGCATGGCTAGGGGACGGTGCAAAGCTTGGGCATAGAACTTATTCCGGCTGACGGCCCCGGTATCGGGAGAGACAACCACAAGATCCGGATCGCTGAAATCAATGATCTTATGCAGGGCGATGAGCGTCTGATAGGAACCATGGAGATTCTCAAGATGCAGATGGGAGAAGCAGTTTTCAATCTCCCTGCTGTGAATATCGAGGGTGATAATCCTATCCACACGCAACATCTCACAAATACGGCCAAACATGGCTGCTGTAAGAGCCTCGCGACCGCCTTTTTTGTGTTGTCTTGAATAGGGATAGGTGGGAAGGACCAGAGTCACACTCTCTCCGCCAGCAAGCTGTATCGCATTGATGGTGGTGAACAGGAACATGAGATGGTCATTTACCGTCAAAGGGATCGGTTCTTCAGAACCAGCAACCCGTACGGGCTCAGAGTTGGAAAGGTCATATACAATGAATACACGCAAGCCCCTGACCGCATCAAGTATTTCAGCCTTCACTTCCCCATTTGCGAATCTTGTATACTTGGTCTTGATAGCAAAGTCGGGGCACTGGAACGAGCCGGGTCTCTTACTTCTGGGAATCCGCTTGTTGTTCAGATCATCAAGCAATGTGACAGTCTTAAGAATCTCCTCTTCACTCATATTATGCCTTTTAGCCAAGGCTGAAGAGAGTTTTGTATAGCGTTCGAGA
The DNA here is from genome assembly GCA_012838275.1 of Spirochaetales bacterium. Lineage (GTDB taxonomy): Bacteria > Spirochaetota > Spirochaetia > Sphaerochaetales > Sphaerochaetaceae > Sphaerochaeta. The sequence continues at coordinate 6,630 of DUPO01000071.1, read as the reverse complement.
TAGAGGCGGCGCAGGTGTTTTACAACCTTGCCGGTAAAGTACTCTGAGCCAGGACCCGATATGATTCCAAGCTTTTGCGGTTTGATGATACTCATGAGCAAACCATACAACAACAGGTATGAAAGTTCAATCCATTTCAAGGCCGAGAATCCCTATAGGCAAATCCAGCACAACCTTTTTTAGGACAATAGAGCTAAATCCAATGTAAATCATCATCAAAAGAAAAACTATTCAGTTAACCACTTTACCAAACCATCACAAACTTGATACGTTTGTGCTGATATGAATATACTGCTGACCCTTTTTAAGATTGTGGGTAGTCTAGGGCTTTTTCTCTATGGAATAAAACTCCTCAGTGAAGGGCTTCAAAAAACTGCCGGTAACAGATTGAAGGCCATTCTTCGGCTCATGACCAAGAACCGATTCGTGTCGGTTATAACTGGTATCATCATCACCATCCTTATCCAGAGCTCCTCAGCCACCACGGTCATGGTGGTCAGCTTTGTGAATGCCGGCCTGATGGACCTCTTCCAAGCGATCGGGGTCATCCTTGGAGCAAACATAGGAACAACGTTCACCGGATGGATGGTCGCCCTACTCGGATTCAAAATGGACATCACCTCGTTGGCTCTCTTTTCCTTAGCAATCGCCATGCCTCTGATGTTCTCCAAAAAATTTCATATCCGAGAAATGGCTGATATCTTGCTTGGATTCGGCCTGCTTTTCCTTGGCCTTAACTTTATGCAAAAGTCCATGCCAGACTTGAGTGGAAACGTGGAAGCCCTTAAATTCCTCAGCTCATTCAACAAAGACTCGCTGTTGATAATCTTGACCTGCGTCCTTATCGGGACAGCAGTCACGGTTATTGTCCAATCATCATCCGCAGCGATGACGATGACCCTTACCATGGCCTTCAACGGCTGGCTTGGGGTGACAGCCTCAGCAGCTCTGATCCTTGGCTCGAACATAGGTACCACCATTACAGCCTACCTGGCTTCCATAGGAACCAGCACCACTGCAAAAAGGGCAGCCTTGGCCCATATCATTTTCAACGTGTTGGGTAGCCTTTTGGCGATAATCTTCCTGAAACCGATACTATTGTTAGTGAATACCCTGACCCTCAAGGACATCTACTCCCTCTCTCCAGAGGACCTTGCACTGCAGCTCCCGCTCTTCCTTGCCATGTTCCATACGGTATTCAACGTGGCGAACACTATCATTTTCTTCCCTTTCGTTCGCCAATATGCCCGTATGATCGAAAGGCTGGTCCCTGCAAAGGATGAATATGACGAAGGGACCTACCACTTCAAATATATCGGCGGCACTTTCATAGACTCTCCTGAACTCTACATGATCACCATTAGGGATGAAATCCAGAAAATGGCCAACCTTGCCTGCAATATGCTGAACCGCTACCGCAGCATGTTCAACAACCCCGAGGTAAACATTGAGGCGGAAGTCGCGGCCATGAGACATGATGAGGAGTATGCGGACCAGATGCAGGAACAGCTTTCCGACTTTTGCGTCCATCTGCTGCAAGACTCACAGACCCCTACAAACGCATCATCACTCAACTGTCTGATCCGTGTCATGGACGAACTGGAATCGGTCACCGACAGTTGCTACAACCTGGTGATGCTCGGTCAAAAACGATTCCAGCAGAACTGGAAGTTTAATGAGGAGACCGATAGCGAGCTGCGTCAATACCAGAACCTTGTCCAGGAGTTCCTCAACTATGTGCGTGACCGCATGGATAGGACGCTCACAAAGGCTGAAATGCAGAAAGCCAACGAGTTTGAAGAGCAGATCAATACCTGGAGGACCCACCTGACCGATCTTGTACAGGGAAGGCTTACAGAGGAGAATGCCGAAGTGCGCATGGAGTTGCTGATCCTTGAAAAGATCCGTCATCTTGAGCATATAGGCGACTACTGCACCAATATCGCAGAAGCGTACCACCAGGCGGTAAAACACACGCCTATGCTGCAAAAGCGTTCTGGTCGCCCAATACCATTTCAGCCCATGGAATAAATAAGGGCCCTGAAGACCGGCAAAGCCCTTCATGACAGATACCCACCTTTTGCGGTGGGTATCTCTTCATCCAGCCAGAAAACCTATATTTCAGTAGAGGACAACCTCAATGCCTGCAATGCCACATAGATTCTCATAGGCATCACTATAGGATTGCAACACCTGGTCACACCCCTCCAGCATGAGGTTCACAAACAAAAGGTCATCATCAAGACCAAGGTTCCCGCTGGTTCCCATGCTTGTGCGATTCTTAAGCGTTTCTACAGGGTCAAAGGCCTCAACCTCAGAGAGATTTAATCCGACGTCCTTGTAGATATCCCTGAAGTTCCCACCCTCAAGGACCCTGGCAAGGACCACATCGGTAGCGTAGAGTGACGGCACGCAAGCTTTGCTCAGCGCCTCCTCATGGACGACAAGGCCCTTAAGCATCCTGTCCATGATGGCAACCAGTTGCCATGTGGCCTTGGTTCCCTGCATCAGAGGTTCCTTGGTATCCTGGAAGTCCCTATTATATCCTGAAGGCAAGCTTCTTATGATTGACTTGACGGCCATTGCCGACGAGGAGACAAGGGCAGAGCGACTTCTCGCCAGCTCAAGGCCATCAGGGTTCTTCTTTTGCGGCATGATGGACGATCCTGTGCACAGTTCCTGAGGCAAGGAAAAGTATCCGAACTCCGGCAAGGTGAAAAGTATGAGATCCTGGGCTAGCTTGCTTATGGTCAGTGCGATGTAATCACAGCTGTCCAGCAACATAGCCTCAAACTTCCCACGACTGTTGTTCGCATAGAGCACATTGTTCTGCACTCGGGAAAAACCCATTTCCGATGCGACAAACTCCCTGTCCAGCGGAAGCGGAACACCATAGGAGGCTGCCGATCCCAGCGGGCTCTGGTCGAAAGTCCAGGAGAGATGCATCAGGTGTTGCGCTTCGTCATAGAGCTCTTCAGCGAACGATGCAGCCCAAAGTCCTACGGAAGATGGCATCGCTATTTGCATGTGGGTCCTGCCCGGCATGGGGACAAACTCATGCTTTTTGGCAAATTCCAACAGGCTTTTCGCTAAAGTGCCTGTCTCCCTGCAAAGCTTGAGGGAAAACTCACGCATCCAGAGACGTAGTGCCGTCTGCACCTGGTCGTTCCTACTTCTTCCCGTGTGGATTTTCTTGCCAGCTTCCCCTACCATTCTTGTAAGGAAACCTTCAATTGCGGTATGACAGTCCTCATCTTCAGCTGTTATGGGAAACGCATCTGACACTCTGAGACTGATGACCTGCCGCAAGGCCTCCTCAAGGAGGGAAAGCTCTTCCTCTGCAAGCAGGCCAATGCTCGAAAGGCCCCTTGCATGGGCAATGGATGCCAGTGCATCGGAGATTACCAGCTGCTGGTCCAGGACATAGTCCTTATTTACCGTAAACTCTTCCATCAGTGAATCAAGCGAATAGTCTTTCTGCCATAATTTGGACATGCTCACCCCCAAGTTCGTCCAAGTCTAGGGTGTTTGCTCCCTTTCTGTCAATTGAAGCAATCGTGCCAGTTTCCGTTCTTTTTCACTATGAAAACATGTACATTCACTCTTGCAACAGTGCTTATGCTCCTACTACTTACCATCAGTTGCGGATGCAACCAGGAGGGACCAGAAGTCATCAACCTGTTTGCCCAACAGGACAGCACCCCGCCTAAGCTGCTCGGTGCCAAAGCTGTCGACAGTTGCACGATCACAATACGCTTCAACGAAAGGCTACGGGACAAAACCACATCCCTCCAGGTCAACGGAGTGGAAAATACCAACTTCCTCAACAATGGTGAAGTCATCACGCTCTACCTCACCTCTCCCATGGAGATTGCCTCCTCCACCCGTTTGGAGGGCCGGGTGGAGGACCTGTGGGGAAACAGCACCTGCTTCAGCCTGGAAGTCTGGGCACACAATCCTGACAGAGCTGAGGTCCTCATCAATGAATTTTCCACAAAGGGGTCGGGAAACAACCCGGACCGAGTCGAGCTGCTGGTCACTAAAAGGGGAAACCTTGCAGGCATCACGATAGCAAATGGAGTAGGACCCTATGCAAGGGACCGTTGTATCCTGGGGGACAAGGAGGCCTTCGCAGGGGATTTTCTGGTCATTTCCTTTCAAGAGGGAGGAACAGGGGTCCAATACCATTCAGAACATCTTGGCGGTTTGAGTGCGAACAACGGCTGTATCACAGTCACGGAGAGCCCCGACTGGGAGAGCACTATCATCGATGCCGTGCTGTATAGCAACAAAAGCACCACTACGTACGGAGGTTTTGGGTCAAGGGAGACCGAAGAGGGAGCCCTTATGCTCTATCAGGAGCGTCAGTGGGACTCCCCCCTTGCAACAAACGGAATCGACTCCACCAACAGCACAGCCACCCGCACACACTGTCGTGACAGCTGCAAGGACACAAACAGCGAACGTGATTGGTATGTCTGTGACACGAAAGGTGCAACATTTGGAGCTGAGAATTCAAGCTTCCCTTACCAGAGCTAGCCGGAAAACCATACCTCCCCAAGAAGTCCCCACTACAACATATATTCGAATGCCCCTCACGCTAGCTAGACGGCGATAAAACATTTCCCTATCATTGGGTGATCGAGGACATAAAAATGAAAGCAGCCACCGATGTAGCCAAAAAACTCTTGAAGCTTGCCAGAGTCAAAGAACTGGCCTCAAGGCAATACAAGGACCCTCCAAGGGGTAATGGGGTAATGGATGCCAAACATTTCAAATCCGGTTATACCATCGGGGCGCAGGAGATCATGGGGAAAAAAGTTACAACAATCAGCGGCCTTTCTCCTGATGGAAGGCACCTGTTATTTTTTCACGGCGGGTCATATGTGATGGAGGCCTCAGTCCTGCACCGTAGATTTATTCAAATCCTAGTCAAGAAATATCATATGACTGTCACGTTCGTCGACTATCCCCTGGCTCCAGAAGATACCTATCAGACCACCAAGGCTATGGTTGTCGAATCCTATCGAAGGAGTGTCAGCACCTACCCTGAGCACACCTTCTTTCTTTTTGGCGATTCTGCCGGAGGCGGATTGGCTCTGGCACTTCTCCAGGTCCTCCGAAAAGAAACGGTTCTTCCTTTTCCATACAAAACCGTATTATGCTCCCCGTGGCTCGATCTTACACTTCAGAACAAGCAGATCCCTGACTATGAGATACACGACCCTATCTTGTCGGTAGAGGGATTGCGTTATGCCGCCTTACTCTACAGTGGAGGCGAGGACCTTTCAGATCCTTTCCTTTCCCCTCTTTTGGGTGGGATGGACGATCTGGGAGAGATACTGCTCTATGTCGGCACACATGAGGTTTTCTTTCCCGATTGCCTGGCTCTGCAAAAGAAAATCGGGAATTCCAAAGGCTCCACCCTTTCCATGGTCATCGGTGAGGGCATGATACATGACTGGGTCCTGTTCCCCTCCAAGGATGCAAGGAAAGTGCCCGCTCAGCTAGACAAGTTCCTGCACTGAGGGAAAGGTTCAAACATCCCCCGATACCATTACAGCAGAAGTATCCTTTACTTTGCTGCTGAAGGGTCCCTGACCAGACATATTTGGAATATGATGAGAATCTAAATTGTATTAAATCATAAAAAGACCTGAGCCAGACAAATTCCACACTGGTTGCTGATAGGAAGATGAAAAGAGGAGGCACACGCCTCCTCCCCAAAAACAACAGTATTACATATCAGAGATATGGTTTCACAAACCCTTCAATGACTGACAACGAGGCAGCTCCAATCCGTTGGTCCACCACTTCTCCATCTTTGAACACCATAAGAGTCGGGATGCTGTTGACGTTGAACTTGCTGGCAACAGACACGACTTCATCCACATTGACCTTAGCCACCAGTAATTTGCCAGCGTACTTTTCAGCCAACTGGGTAATGGCAGGGGCTATCATTTTACATGGGCCGCACCAGGGAGCCCAAAAGTCCACCAACACCGGTTTGTCCGCTTGTAAAATCTCACTTTCAAAATTATCGGAAGTAATGATTATTTCACTCATGCAAATAGCTCCTTCTCTAGAGTGATATAATAACGGCAAACCGGGGAAAAAGATAGTGGAATCCTCAGAGAGCTATCTCTTCATCAAGAAATGGCTCCTGCTCCCCTTCGCTTATCTCAACAGGTTTGCCCTTGTTCTCAGGTTTGAATTCCACATGTTCAGCCACCACAACAATCTTCTCCCTGTTGCCCCCTTCCTTGTCTTCCCATCGCTCCTGGCGGAGGCGCCCGACAACCCGAACTCCTCGTCCTTTCTTCAGGTAATTCAGACAACCCTCAGCAAGGCCTCCCCATACCTGCACCCCGATGTACATGACCTCTTCCACCGCTTCAGCATTAGCCTTCTTATAATACCGGTTCACTGCGATGGAAAACTTCCCCATGACACTGCCATTGCTGCCTACAAGCACCTTTTCAGGGTCTCGTACCAAATTCCCCTCCAGCAAAACCGAATTCAGATTATTCATAGATCCTCCTATCCCACACAAGCTTGATTCCTTCAGAGGTGATGCTCATGCAGGGATACCTTGAAAGAGGAACTACTGGGTGCTTTGCTTCAAAGGAT
>DUPO01000070.1 GCA_012838275.1 Spirochaetales bacterium | reverse complement strand
TTTCATGCTTGGAAAACTCCTGCTCTTGGTTCTTGGTCTCTTTTTCCATTACTATATGCTTCCTTGAGGTGAATATGCATTGCCACCATACTGAATATACTCCTGCAATTGTCAATCGGCAACAAGCCTTGTATAGTTCACTCATGAAACAGGACAGGGTTGTAGTGATAACAGGTGCCGCCCGAAGGGTAGGAAAAGAGCTTGCCATTCACCTGGCAAAGGAAGGGTACAAGGTAGTATTGCATTGCAATACCTCCCTTGATGAAGCGGAAAGAGTGCACCAGCAGCTAAAAGCCATGGGTCATGATAGCCGGGTGGTGCAGGGCGACCTTACAGACCTCACCGGTCTGAAAGGGCTTTTTCTGCGCTTTGTCGAATCTTTTGGCCAGGTGGATGCCCTTATCAACAGTGCTTCGAACTTTTATAACATCTCCTTGGAAGAGACGACTGTAAAGCAGTGGCAAGCGGACATGGCCTTGCATGCAGGAGCACCCTTCTTTCTTTCCAAAATGCTTTATCAGCATTGCAAAGGGCGAGATGTCAAAGGTGCGGTGGTAAACATAACCGATTCCCAACTCGCTTCCCCTCCTGCAAACAGACCCTCCTACTACCTGTCCAAAGCATCCCTTGCCCAGGAGACGACTCTCCTTGCCCGCCAACTGGCCCCTTATGTACGGGTGAACGCTGTTGCCCCTGGTCTGGTGCTATCCAACGGGGAGGACGGATATTTCTTGAAAATGGGAAAAATCCTTCCCCTCCAAAGAACTGGTACCCCTTCCGATGTCTGTGAGGCGGTATCCTATCTTCTGTCCGCTTCCTTCGTAACAGGGGTGAGTCTCCCTGTTGATGGAGGGCACCATCTGCTATGATCAGGAACAGGGGGTTTTCTCTTGTTTTGTCAAATTACCCCTCTAGCTGTTGTCAATTGGTCAGAAAGTTGCGATATTAGGTGCTAAGCATGGAGGAACCATCAGTAATGCGAAGTAAATATACGACACTTGTAGTCACCCTGGTCCTGCTCGTCATCACTCCCTTTTCCCTCTCTTCAGCATCTTTGGACGAGATAATCAAGACAGCATACGCCTCAAGTGAAGAGATGAAACGATACGAGCTGGACAGGAAGAACACCGAACTCTCCGTTTCCATCGGGGAAGCAAAAGAGGAGCTGGGTATCAGCGTTTCAAGCGGATACGTAAGTGCGGCCTATAATCCTGGTGCAGGCCATTATGAGTTCGATACTACAGGGACTGAAGCTACCTTTACCCTGCCAAATGATGGCAAGACAGCCATCAAGATAGGTACGGGACCTGTATCCTATGTTCCGAACACCAATGCTTACGCGCTCAATCCAACAATCAGCGCCTCGCACTCCTTCCTCTATGGTGAGGACAGCGACAATCGCTCGAATCTTCTGAACAGGCAGAGTGCCCTTCTGGGGACCTATACCTACAGGAGCAACCTCATTCAGTTTGAAAATTCCATCATCAACCAGATACAATCGCTGCTTACCAATGAAAAGAGCATAAACGAGACCATGAAAAACATAGTCGTGCAGGAAAAGGGGATGAGCGATGCCCTTGCACTGAAGACCCTCAGCAAGGAGAGTGTTGCCTACCAGGAACTTGAAAACAGCATGACACGCCTGCAAGGCAGCTTGGCAAGCTTGAAAAACAACCAGGCCTTGCTGGAAAGCCAGTATACCCAGCTGACCTCCCTCCCATGGGAAGGTATCCCCTCCATAAGGGAGCCGAAGCTCTCTTTTGAAAAGAATCCCAACGGCAATACCTCCGTTGCCTTGAAAGGTCTTTCTCTTGATCTTGCCCAGGAGGACCTGAAGCTTGCCAAGGCGGCACTTACAAACAAGACGCTAAGGATTGAAGGTGCTGCAAATGTCTCTTCCGCCGATCCCGTTGTTGCTTTAAAGAGTAATAGTGTCGGTGGCAAAGTCGGAGCTGACTTTATTGCCAACAACTACTCAGTGGGTGCTAGCTTCAAGGGATCTTATAATCTGGATTCCAACAACTTTACCCCGACCCTTACCGTAAGTGGATCCTGGAACAACAATCCTGCCCAACTTACCGAGAAATTGAACATCCAGAAACTGGAGAACAGCGTGATGCTTGCCTCCATTGACTATAACAACGCCCTGCAGGATTATCTGTACTCAGCTTCCTCGATACAGGGCCAGGTAGCGTCCTGGCAACTTGAATATGCCCTTTTGGAGAGTACCATCTCCTATAATAAGAGGGCATTGGAACAACAAGAAGCCCTTTTTGCAAAGGGTCTTACTACGAAAAGCAGTGTGGACAACGCAAGGTTTGCAGTTGGCCAGGATGAATATGAGAAAGCCCTCA
>DUPO01000069.1 GCA_012838275.1 Spirochaetales bacterium | reverse complement strand
TTTCATGCTTGGAAAACTCCTGCTCTTGGTTCTTGGTCTCTTTTTCCATTACTATATGCTTCCTTGAGGTGAATATGCATTGCCACCATACTGAATATACTCCTGCAATTGTCAATCGGCAACAAGCGCTGTATAGTTTGGCCATGATACAGTCCAAGGTTGTGGTAATAACAGGCAGTGCCAGAAGGGTCGGAAGGGCCCTTGCCATCCATCTGGCTAAAGAAGGATATAAGGTAGTATTGCACTGCAATACCTCCCTTGATGAAGCCCATCTCCTGCAACAGGAGTTGCAGGAGGTGGGCTATGAAAGCCAGATAGTGCAGGGGGACCTGACAGACCTTGCTGCTTTAAAATCTCTGTTTGAGCGCTTTGTAGAAGCTTTTGGCCAGGTGGATGCCCTTATCAACAGTGCGTCGGTATTTCCTGACATATCCCTAGAGGATACGACTGTCCAGCAGTGGCAAGCAGATATGGCCCTGCATGCAGGAGCTCCCTTCTTCCTTTCCCAAATGTTGTACCAGCATATCAAGAAAAGGGAGACCACAGGTGCCGTAGTAAATATAACGGACAGCCAGCTATCTTCGCCTCCGGCAAACAGACCCTCCTACTACCTATCAAAAGCAGCCCTTGACCAAGAGACACGCATTCTTGCAAAAACACTGGCTCCGTATATACGGGTAAATGCAGTGGCCCCCGGCCTGGTGCTATCGAATGGGGAGGACGGGTATTTCTCCAAGATGGAGAAAATCTTGCCCCTACAAAGATGTGGTACCCCCTCTGATATCTGTCAGGGGGTATCCTATCTGCTATCCGCTTCTTTTGTGACAGGGGTGACCATCGCAGTCGATGGTGGACACCACCTGCTATAATATAATATGAGAGGCTTTAACTGAATTTTTCTCATTACCCTATAGCCGATTGGTCAGAAGATTGCGATATTACATACTATGCATGGAGGTATCATACGTAATGCGAATTAAACATATGGCACTTGTTGTCATCCTGGTCCTGCTAGCCCTTATTCCCCCTTCCCTATTTTCTGTCTCCTTGGATGGGATCATCAAGACAGCCTATGGCTCAAGTGAAGAGATTAAGCGGTATGAACTGGACAGGAAGAATACAGAGCTCACTGTATCCATCGGAGAAGCAAAAGAGGAGCTGGGCATTAGTGTCACTAGTGGTACCGTACGTGCGGAATATAACCCGGGTGCAAGCAATTATGAATTCGGGACCACAGGTACCAAGGCAACCGTAACGCTTCCCAACGATGGGAAGACTGCCATTACTGTAGGTACCGGCCCTGTCTCCTATACCACGGACAGTAACTATTACGCACTCAACCCAGAGGTAAGCGCTTCACACACCTTCCTGTATGGAGAGGGTAGTGACAACCGGTCAACCCTTCTGAACAAGCAGAGCGCCCTGTTGGGAACCTTTTCCTACCAGAGCAACCTTATACAGTTTGAGAACTCCATCATCAACCAGATCAAGGCCCTGCTTACCAATGAGAAAAGTATCAACGAGACCCTCAAGAACATAGTCGTCCAACAGAAGATAATGAGTGATGCCCTCACTCTGAGAACTGTCGGCAAAGACAGTGTTGCCTACCAGGAACTTGAAAACAGCATGACCCGCTTGCAGGGCACCTTGGCAAGCTTGATAATAAATCAAGACCTGTTGGAAAGCCAATATATAGATTTGACCTCGTTATCCTGGAACAGCTCTGTTCGGTTAGGCCCTGCCTTAGCGAAACTGGAAAGCAGCAAACCCTCAGAGTTCAAAGCCGAAGAGCTGCTGGATGCCCTCTCCTGGGAGGACCTTCCCTCCATCCGAGAGCCAAACCTTCTCTTTGAGAAGAATCCCAATGGCAACACCTCGGTAGCTCTCAAGGGCCTTGCCCTAGATCTAGCTCAGGAGGACCTGAAGCTGGCCAAGGCAAATCTGACCAATAAGAATCTGAAGATTGAGGGTGGTCCGAGTTTTTATACGACGAAATTTAGAAAAACTTTACCTACTTCACCCCCAACATATACTGATGCTACGGTCCAAACTATAGGCGGTAATGTTGGGGCCACCTTCTCTGCTAAAAACTACTCTTTTGGCGCCGGCTTCAACGGATCCTACAATCTGGATACCAACAACTTCACCCCAACGCTTACCGTAAGTGGATCCTGGAACAATAATCCGACCCAACTTACCGAGAAGCTGAATATCCAGAAGTTGGAGAACAGTGCAATGCTTGCCTCAATTGCGTATAACGATGCCTTGCAGGACTACCTGTACTCAGCCTCTTCAATACAGAGCCAGGTTGCATCCTGGCAGTTGGAGTATGCCCTATTGGAGAGAACCATCTCCTATAATA
>DUPO01000068.1 GCA_012838275.1 Spirochaetales bacterium | reverse complement strand
TAGAGGCTTCTGAACAACCCCTGTTTTCAGGTTGAAGGTATTTCAGCCTGTTTCTACACCAAAACCAAGCGAATATTCCTGTAGCCAAACAGCCACAAAAAAGAGACAAAAAGATCCTTTACGATCTTTTTCAGGTTCATTGCCAGGATAACCATGGCAATGGTGCTTCCACTGGTACTGTCCAGCTTGGCCCTTACCCTATCGAGTGTATATGTACGCTTCGCAACCCCAAAGACCCCTTCAATCGGAATCCTGTCAATCTCATCCTGTCGTGATTCCCTGAGCAGTGCCCTATACGCTTCCTTGTCCTTGGGAGGCCTTCCAAGCGGAGGGCCTCCAAGGCGGATGCCAAGCTTCTTGCAGTAGCTGAGATTCTCTCTGGTCCGGTAGATCTTGTCAGCATGGACCGAGACCGGATAATAGCCGAATCTTCTCTTGTATTCTCCAATGTGCTCTTTGAGCTTGCCACCTTCATTATATGGTTCCCATTCCAGGGTTTCCAGAAAAGTATAGCCATCTGCCTTCGACACTGATATCTTTGCACCAAACTCCACAGGGGCCGTCACCTTCCCCCTGATGATGGGACGGACATGGGGCTGGGAGATGCTGACAATCCTGTTCTCAATCTTGTGCTTGCGCTGGGAGAACATCTCCTGTTGCTGGCGATACACCTCGTGTACTACCAGCAGGTTGCGATACTGTCCCTTGCCAAGGACTGTGAGCCCTGCCTTTTCTGCAAGGCCTTCAATATGGAGGATATCACGCCTGATATACTGCAACTGCTGCCTGATCCCTTTGCGTATGGCATTTTTTCGGGGTTTCCGGTTTCTTGATACACGCAAGAAATCCTTCCTTGCCCGTACCCGGTAGGTTCTGGGTTTCTTGACATGCCCTTTCATCGAAGCGTGGAGTGCATCGATGATATCCTCCAGCTTTTCCCGTGCCTCGTTGAGCAGGCTCAGGTCGGTTGGGTAGCGTATGTCTGCGGGTACACAGGTTGCATCAACGAGAAGCTTGCCCTTGTGTGCATCTGCCTCTCCAGGGGCTGCAGGCTCATCATCCTCACTGGAGCTGGGCGAAGCGTCACCTGCATCTTCTTGGGCATCATCATCCCCAGCTTTCCTTGCTTCGAACTCCATCATCCGCCTGACAATCTTCTCGTTGATTTCACCTAGCATCTCCTGGGATATCCGCTTGCGGAAGTGCACAAGCGACGAGGGGTCGAACGGCGCCTCATCCTGGAAACTCTCCAGTCCCAGAAGGTATTGGTAATAGGGATTCTCCCTGATGTCCTCAACCAGCTCCTCATCTGTGAGATTCTTCATCTCCTTGATAAGGAGTGCTCCCAAAGCCATACGGAAAGGCTTGGCAGGGTTGCCTGTCCTTGAGGGGAAGTGCCTGGTGTATTCCATCTCAAACTCTTGCCAGGGTATGAGCCTGGCAAGCCGTACCCAACGGTTCCTTGGGTTCAGCTCACCACCGAATTTCATATGGAAGTCAATGAACTCCAACTGGCCTGTATTCTCTTTTTTGCGGTACACAACAACTCCAGGTGCAAGGGTTTTGCATGAAAAACAGGGGTTTCTCATGCATTTGTTATCCCTTATTATACCATTTATTACTTTCAATGTATACAGTTATTTGTTGTTCAGTAGCCTCCAAGTAATCTTGGGTATTAGCTCTGGCTTGTTGTCCTTTATCCAAGACAAGAGGCATACCGGCTGGGAAGGTACTACTGCCTGGTAGGTCTTTGCATAGATTGCATCCATGTCCAAGGTCCTTTCAAACGAAGCGACATAGTCGACAGCTCTGTTGTCAGTGGACAATATTCCGTTACAGACTGGACTGCCCGCTTCATCGACCAGATACAAGCCCTTGCCATGGCCACAGCAGGCGATACCGACAATCTCTTCGCTCTTGATACCACTGGTTTGTATCACTTCTCTGATGACGTGGAAGATGGAGTCTTTCATGGCATGCATGTTGATCTCGGCAAAGCCTGCCTTTTCAGAGATGACCTTGGTATCAATGCGACTGATGGCAATTTCCTTGCCCATGCTATCATACAGAGCAGCCTTCGTTACCGTGCCTCCATTGTCAATTCCTAACAGATATTCCATATGTCCTCCAGGGTACTAGCAGTACTATATGCAGAGAAAAGAAGATTCGTGCCTTATGGTTGCTTTATCACAAGTATAACGGCGGGGATACGAGCTAGCAATCATAAGCTTCCGTGTTGGCTCTTTGCCATCAGGCGAGTGTGTGCTGTTCTCCGTAGGAAAGCACAACTGAACTTGCCAGTATGCTTGTAGGTACCTACGTATAGGTGTTTGGTAGTGTGCTGAAAGACTCTTCATCGGTAAGGTTTTCAGGTAGCACGATATCTATCGGTACACAAATGGTTTTTTCTGGAGTCTGGCCCAGCATCTCCTTGCGATAGAGCTGGTAGACAGCTGTGTATCCTTGGAAATTTGGTCTTTGTGAGATGAGACAATCTACCTTGCCTTCCAGCATAGCCTTGCGATTCTGGTCAATGAGGTCATAGCCGATGAGGATGGTCTGACTCTTCCTGCCAAGTAGGGATACAAAGGTTGCAACCCTATGTACCGCATCATTGACGACAAAGATTCCCCGGATGTCGGCATGTTCCCTACAAGCCTGTTCAATGAAAATTTCCCCACCATTGGTTGTTTGCATCTCAAGTTCCAGTCTCTTATAACCTGGTCTGCCGGTAAAATAGCTCTTGAATCCCCTTGCCCGCTCATGGGAGTTGAAAGCTGTCTTATGTGTCTGGATTATAAGATATGTACCCTCCTGGGGGCTGAGCAAGTGCATCATACGGGCGGCCATATAGCCGCCCCTGAAGGGATCCTGGACAACTGAGGAGACTGGATTCATGTCTGGCAAGGGTGAATCGATGAAGGCGTAATCAAGCTGGGGGTGTTTTGCAAGGAAGGCTCTGGATGCATCGGGAAGCACAGGTGCCATGAGGATGGCATCAGGTTCTTCCTGCATGAGCTTATCCCCATTTTCCAGAAGGGAATCGGGATTCGACCGGTCAAATTCAGCTACTGAGATGGAGACGGCAAGAGGGGAGAGTTCCTTTGCTGCTTTCAGGATCCCATCGTAGATGAGGTTCCAATATCCATATTCTGAATGGAGCAGTGGTAACAGGACACCTATTCGATATTCTTTGTTAAGCTTGAGATTCCTGGCAAAGGTATTTGGTTGATAGCCGTAGTCATCGACAATAGTCATCACTTTCTTGATGGTATCTGGTGCTACACGGCCTCTTTTGTGTAGGACTCTGTCTACAGTTCCGATGGATACATTTGCAAGTCTAGCAATTTCTGAAATGGTCATTACAGTAAAATCCTGATTATAGTAATTAATATATGGGGTTCGATAACGCATTATTAGTATGTTGCATGTATTATAGAATATCAATATATAAAAAAAATATTGTGGGCTTTCGCTGTTTTGAGTGGGTAGCATCCCAAACTGATGGAATCATCTGAAAGAGTTGTGCTACAGTTTACCTATCTTTTTGAACCAAGAGAGGTAGACACTATGAACGGTTTTTCTCAGAATG
>DUPO01000067.1 GCA_012838275.1 Spirochaetales bacterium | reverse complement strand
GTACCAGCACCCGACTATCAGCGGCGGTGCATATTCGTTGCGTCTCTTCTAGGAGATGAACTGCCCGTCCCGGATAAGTTCAATCTCATCACGAATGACAGCAGCGCGTTCGAATTCAAGGTTCTTGGCTGCCTGGAGCATCTCCTTCTCCAAGGCCTTCACATACTTCTTGCGGTCAGCGGCACTGAGCAGATTGTATCCTCCCTTGAGAATGGCGAGATCCTGCTTCTGATTCTGCTTGGTGTCTTCCTTCTCCCGTTCCAGGATATCCTGAACAGCCTTGATGATGGTGGTGGGTGTAATGCCATGTTCCTCATTGTAGGCCAGCTGGATCTCTCTCCTACGGTTGGTCTCCTCTATGGCGGTCTCCATGGCACTGCTCATCCTGTCGGCATACATGATCACCCTACCCTCACTGTTACGCGCAGCACGCCCGATGATCTGGACAAGCGAAGTTGCCGAACGGAGAAAGCCAATCTTGTCCGCATCAAGAATACCGATAAGGGAGACCTCCGGCAGGTCCAATCCCTCCCTGAGCAGGTTGATACCGACTAGCACGTCAAATACCCCGAGGCGCAGGTCCCTGAGCAACTCTACCCTTTCAAAGGTCTCTATCTCAGAGTGCAAGTATCGGACCTTAAGTCCTAGGGAAGCGAAATAATCAGTCAGGTCCTCACTCATGCGTTTGGTGAGGGTTGTAACCAGGACACGCTGGTTCTTCGCTATGGTCTTACGGATTTCAGCATACAGGTTCTCCATCTGGCCTTCAGAGGGACGAACCTCTATGACAGGGTCCAGCAATCCCGTGGGGCGTATGACCTGTTCCACTATCTGTGTGCTCTCCCTCAACTCCACAGGACCCGGGGTGGCTGATACAAACACCCGCTGCTTCACCACTTCGGTGAATTCAGCTTCCTTCAGGGGCCTGTTGTCCAAGGCGGATGGCAGGCGGAATCCATAGTTAACCAGGTTCATCTTTCGTGAACGGTCCCCTTCATACATAGCCCTCACCTGGGGAAGCGTCACATGGGACTCATCGATGAATGTGACAAAATCAGGAGGGAAATAGTCCAACAGGACGGCAGGGCGCTCTCCTGCCTTCCTGTCAGAAAGAGGTCGTGAATAGTTCTCAATGCCTGAGCAGTATCCTATCTCCTGAAGCATCTCCAGGTCGTACTCAACCCTTGTCCTGATCCGTTCCGCTTCCAGGGGGCGCCCTGAGCTATTGAAGAACTCTACCTGATCCTCCATCTCGCTACGAATCCTTTGGATCGCAGCCTTTACCTGCTCGGGAGGCATGACGAACTGTTTTGCAGGGTAGAGCGTATAGGAAGGGACCATCTCCTGCTTCTCCCCTGATACAGGGTCGAACCACTGGATGGATGCTATCTCATCCCAATCGATGGATATCCTTACAGCATTCTCAAGATAGGAAGGACAGATCTCAATGATGTCACCGCGGACACGAAATGCTCCCCGCTTGAGGATGGCGTCATTGCGTTCGTACTGCATCCTTACCAGCTTATCAAGCACGTCATGGTGATGGAAGGGCTCGCCTGCGGTAAAGGTATGTACCATATCCCTGACAGAGACAGGGTTTGCCAGCCCGAAGATACAGGAGACAGTGGCCACAACGATGACATCCCGTCTCTCCATGAGGGAGAAGGAGGCAGAAAGGCGCAACCTGTCTATCTCCTGGTTGATGTCAGCATCCTTCTCTATATAGAGATCACGCCCTGGAACATACGCTTCCGGTTGGTAGTAGTCATAGGTAGAGACAAAATACTCGACCGCATTATCCGGAAAGAAGGACTTGAACTCCCTAAACAGCTGGGCCGAAAGGGTCTTGTTGTGCGAAAGGACTAAGGTGGGGCGTTGGACCTGCTCGATGATCTTGGCCATCGTGTAGGTCTTTCCGCTACCGGTCACACCTTTGAGCGTCTGGAACCTATCGCCATTCTTCAGCCCTTGCGACAACTTCTCAATGGCTTGAGCCTGGTCTCCAGCAGGCTCATATTCGGAATGCACCTTGAAGGGTTTCTCTTCGTAAATGACTTCCCCATGTATATTCTCTACGGGCTCTCCGCCCCATTTTTCGTCTACTCGTACTTCATCCATCATTTACCGCCATCTCTTACCTTACAAGGGCACTCACATGCTGTGCACTCCGTTCTATGAGTTGCACTTCTATTTCCTTGGTCTCACCTTTCCGTCTGACCGTTATCCGTACTTTCTCTCCACTACGGGTATGCAACAGAGCCAGATAGAGATCATTGAGATCCTGTATCGGACTCTTGTTTATAGCGGTAATGACATCACCGCCAAGATAGATCACACTCGTCCCGTACTGGACCATCTGAGTCCCACCCTTCAGGCCAGCCTTCTCGGCAAGTCCTCCGGCCACCACCTGGCTCACAAGCACACCCTTGTCCACTGACAGCTTGGCATAGGAGACCAACTGCGGGGTAAGCTGCACTGTGGCCACATCAAGCCACCCTCTGCTTACCTTCCCATGTTTGATAAGATCGGGAATGATAGCGATCGCGGTGTCGATGGGTATTGCAAAGTTGATGCCCTGCGAATTGCCGTTGGTGGAGTATATCGAAGAGTTGATGCCGATGACCTCAGCCCTGCTATTCAAAAGAGGGCCGCCGCTGTTGCCTGGATTTATGGAAGCATCGGTCTGGATGGCATCCATGATGATCTTTCCCTCGCTGGTCCTCACTGGCCGGTTCAACCCACTGACCACCCCGACCGTCATCGTGCGGTCGTAGCCGAAGGGATTTCCAATCGCGATGACCTTCTGCCCTACCTTGAGATCTTTGCTGGTTCCCAAAGTGATGGGGTTGAGAAAGCTCTCCTTATCCACAGCTATCTGAATCACCGCTAGGTCATCCTCGCTATCGACTCCGACAAGCTTGGCGGGATAGGACTGTTCGTTGTACAGGGTTACTGTCAGGCTCTTCGCCTTTTCCACCACGTGTGCGTTGGTAAGGATGTAGCCGTCGAGGGAGAGTATTACACCGCTTCCGGTGCCTTGGGCAGGCAGGACATCCATAAAGGAGTTGACCTGGGCATCGAGGGTGGTGGTGATATGCACCACACTACGGTTCGCCTTCTCATAGACACTGATGTTCTGCATCTCAGAAGCACTGTAACGCCAGTTCTGATTACCTTCCTCAAATAGTATGAGCCCCTCATCACCATAAAAGATATCGGAGACAGGGATGCCAGAAAGGGAGAGCAGGGCACTCTCCCCTTGGTCATCAACAATGGTGCGCAGAACTTTTTGCAGATTCTTACGGTCTTGATCCGACTGAATCGCGTGGGTCCATTTCCAGAGCACTATTGCTGAGAGTATGATACCTGTCGCAACAACTATAGCGATGATGGTCTGAATGACTCTTCTTTTTGTATCCTTGAGCATTCTCTAAGTGTACCGCCAATTAGAGCTAAGAAGCAACAACTACAAAGATGCCAGGATCTCTTCTACCTCACCCAAAGTTGGAGGGTCGCACCCCTTGCGCGAACAGTTTATGGATGCCGCCACATTGGCAAAACGCATCGCCTGGGCTATGGTCACTTTAGAGAGGTGCTCCAAACGGGGTTCCTCCCCATCGGGACCGAAGAATCCACCCCTGTGCAGGAATGCCAGCAATGCGCCGCTGAAAGTATCCCCGGCACCTACGGTATCGATGACAGGCAGGTCGACTATAGGGGAATCGACAGTAAATTTGTCAGGACTGTACCAGGTACTGCCATCCTTTCCTTTGGTCAGGATGATGTGCGAACCACTCTCCTTGGACAGCTTTTTGGCTGCCTCATCAACACCCACCTCCGGATAGAGCAACAGCAGGTCATCATCACTGAGCTTGATGATATCCGACAGCTGTATGGCAAGATCAAGACGCTTGCGGTATGCGGCAAAATCCTCAATGACCGTCGGTCTCACGTTAGGGTCAAGAAACACGACAGGGGCCGGCTTGAAGAGATCGACTGCCGCAAGAATGGCATCACAGCCCGGCTCGACGGCTAGGGAGACAGACCCTATGTGCAGGACCTTGATGTCAGAGTGCTCTGAAAGGGCTGTGAGCAGTTCTTCGCTCTCTACTGAAGTAGGTGCGGTATTCTTGCTATAGAAGGCGTAGCTAGCCTTGCCGGCCTCATCGAGAGCAAGGAATCCGATCATTGATGGTAAGGGGCTTGCACAAAGGGCGGGATCAAACAACACATTGTTATCCACCATATGTTCCAATATCCTCTCCCCGAACATGTCAGAAGAGTTCTTGCCCAAAAAACCTACCGGGCAGTGGAGCCTGGCGGCAGCTGTCGCTGCATTAAGGCCGCACCCTCCAATATGGGAGGCGAAATTAACCGAAGAACCTTCCTTTCCCTTGCCAATAAAATCTATAAGGGCCTCACCAATAACTCCAATCATTACATTCTCCTACAAATATCGTTTAGTTGGTTGTCCGATGACACCTGCATACACTTCTACATGTTCCTTTACGCTACTCATCATGATCTTAGGGAGAAGCACTTCCTCTATCTGGAAAAATCCCACGTCACTGGACATTTGCACATTGATAAGGATGGGATGTTCCTCCCCCCTTTCAATGGTCACGCTTTCGATCGAGTTGGCAGAGTACTTGTGAATATCCCCAGTCTTGGGAGCTGTGGAGATGCTCATGGGAATCCGGGCCCTTCCCTTCTCCATATCGCATCCATCTGCAACCAGGAGAAGTCCAGCTTCAACGCTGAAGACCTTCCTGGAAGCCATATGCCCCATGACCCCTTCAGTTGCGACACTCATGATGGCAATACGTCTGCCCATCTCATCGGGCAGCAGGACCTTAAGGATCCTGTCCATGATGGGTCTGGCTATGATGAGACCTGTGATCTCATGTTCGGTGCGGGAGACGCTCATCCCAAGATCATGAAGGAATGATGCGAGCAAAAGGGCGCAGAGACTGTCCTCATAGGTTCCGGAGTTCTCCAGGACCAGTGATGTGCCGACATTTGCCTCCTTGAGAAAAGAGAGCATCTTCACACCATTATAGGCGACCTGACGCATGTGAACAGGTCCGTGGTCATTGTAATTAAGTCGTTTGATCGAGACGGTATTAGCGTATTCCTGTAGCGCCTCGATCTCCTCATCTGCAAGCAAAAGTTCTGTAAGCCTGTAGCTGAGCGATCCCTTTTCCAAAAGTCCGAGAAGTTTTTTACTTACAATTGCTTCTTTGGGTGATTTCATACCAACAGGATACAACATGTTCAACTACAGGGAAAGGGTATGTGGATAAAAGAATCCATCTACCCTATACTGGGGGCATGAAAAAAGTGACCATGAAAGATTTTCGCTGGCTGGGAAAACCTCAGCATTGGGAAAAAACCTATAAGGACCTATCCCTCACTGTCGAAGGCAACCTCTGCCTCCCTGAAGGACCGCTCCTGCTCGCAGTAAGCGATGAGGACTTCACTCTCACCGTACAGACCACAACAGCCCCAAAAGGGGGCTATTGTGGTGTATGCCTCTACCATACAGAGCGGACCTATACTGCTGTCGGCAGATCAAAGGCAGGCCTGTGCGTTGAGACCTCAATTAACTCGTACAAGACAACTGCCGACATTCCAATCCCTACAGATGAGGAGAACATCCGCTGGCATCTTGAGCGTCGGGCGAATGAAGTCCGCATAGGGTACTCGGAACCTTTAACAGCAGAGGTGCAATGGATATGTTCTACCAGCTTGCCGGGGATGAAAGATGCCATCAGTTTCGGAGCTTTCTTTACGAATCATACAAACACCCCCTTTAATGCAAAAATGCATAGCCTGCGCTATGTAAAAAATGAAGTAGTGGTGTCGGAGCCACTCGTATAACCCACACTGATATGATACGATTAGCCATCTTCACATCACACCCCTTTGAAAGGGTAATAAGAAGGAGACTCCATGCAAGAAAAAGAAGACCTTGAGGTCAAGGAAGAGAAAATATCACTCAATTTCCTGGAACGGATCATTGAGGATGACCTCGCCAATGGGCGGGTACCTGACAATACCATTGTCACCAGATTCCCTCCTGAGCCTAATGGCTATCTGCATATCGGACACATCAAGTCCATCTGCATCAACTTCGGCTTGGCTGACAAGTATGGCGGACGCTGCCATCTCCGCCTGGATGACACAAATCCAGAAAAGGAAGAACAGGAATATATCAATGCCATCAAGGAAGATCTCAAATGGCTTGGTTTTGACTGGGGCACCCATGAGTACTATGCTTCGGATTACTACCAGAACCTCTACGAAATCGCAGTCAGGCTGATCGAGGAAGGCAAGGCCTTTGTCGACAGCCTCTCGGCTGAAGAGATGAAAGAGTACCGCGGCACACTCACAGAGCCCGGGAAGAACAGCCCCTACAGGGAGCGCAGCATTGAAGAGAATCTCAGGCTGTTTGAAGAGATGCGTCAGGGCAAGCACGCTGAGGGGACCCATATCCTCAGGGCCAAGATTGATATGAGCAGCCCTAACATCAACATGCGAGACCCTGCTCTCTACCGCATAAAGTTTGCCCATCACCTCAGGACGGGAGACAAGTGGTGCATCTATCCGATGTATGACTTCACCCACCCGATCAGCGATGCTCTGGAAGGAATCACGCACTCCATTTGCACCCTCGAGTTTGAGGATCACCGCCCCGCCTATGACTGGGCGACTTCCATTGATGGAATCGACCATACCCCTCGCCAGTATGAATTCGCCAGACTGAACATCAGTTATCTGATAATGAGTAAGCGAAGGCTTCTCCAACTGGTACAGATGGGTATCGTCACCGGTTGGGATGATCCAAGGATGCCTACCATCAGCGGAATACGCAGACGTGGCTACTCTCCCGAATCCATGAAGGATTTTATCAACCGTGTCGGCGTAGCCAAGGTTGAAAGTGTCGTCGACTACTCGTTGATGGAGTTCTGCGTCCGGGAGGACCTGAACAAGCGGGCGGAACGCCTTATGGTGATCCTCGACCCCATCAAGATAATCATAGACAACTACCCGGAAGACAAGGTTGAATATTTTGAGGCTGTGGACAATCCTGAAGATCCGAACTCTGCCACACACCAGATTCCTTTTGGAAGGGAGCTCTACATCGAGCGTGAGGATTTCATGGAAGTCCCACCGAAAAAATACCACCGTCTCTATCCCGGCAATGAGATCCGCCTGAAGTACGCATACTACATCACTGCAGACAGTGTGGTAAAGGATGATGAGGGAAACATAACTGAAGTGCACTGTACCTACGACCCGCTCTCCAGAGGCGGTACCACCCCTGACAAACGGAAGGTCAAGGGAACCAGCCACTGGGTAAGCGCCACCGAGGGTGTCTCCATTGAGGCACGGCTGTATGACAAGCTTTTCCTTACAGAAAATCCTGGCAAAGCGACAGGCAACTATCTGGATGACCTCAATCCCGATTCATTGGTGGTAGTGCCTGATGCCAAGGCGGAACCGGAAATCCTGAATGCCAAGGTAGGCGACTATCTGCAGTTCATCAGAAACGGATACTTCTGTCTTGACAACAAGGAGAACCAGGATGGGAAGCTGATCTTCAACAGGACAGTAACCCTCAGGGACTCATGGGCCAAGATGAAGAAAAAAATGGGAATCTAATCAAAACCGCCCAGGGCAGAGGAGACAAGCCTCTGCCCTACATCCCAAAGCGTTGCAGGGGGCTGATATGAACTATTTCTTTGACCAGCACTTTCATGTCATGAATATCGAACATCCGAACTTGCTCTCATTTTTCGCTTCCCTTGATACGGGAATACCGGATCTCATAACAAGCGGAGCGTTCTCTCCAAACTACATCTTTACGACCAAAAACCGCAAGGGATCGATGATGCTCGACAGGATCACCAATACCCTTACCACATTCGACCAACCCATCGGCCTTACATTGGCTATGATGGAGGATGATCTTATGGGCAAGTTCACCTCCCATGAAGAGAAGTCACCCAAACCAGACCAGCCGTTCATCAGGGACGGAAAGATGCACATGCGGGGCCGAAGCTATGACAAATTGGCTATGAGCCCACTTCTTATGGATTTCTCCAGTACTGACATCAGCAAGGAGTCCCTCTACTACCCTCCGAAAAAAGCGAAAAAAATCCTCAAGTATGCGGAAGACTCCCTTGCAGGGTTCGACTGGTACAGAAAAAACCGTCCCGACGGTCTCTTTGAATTCTATCCCTTCATAGGGATCACACCCCCTGCGCACTCCATAAAGTTCATAGAGGAACTGATCGATACGTATGTGACTAAAGACCACAAAAGAAAAAATCAGTTCAAAAGGGGAAAGCAAAAATTCTACGGGATAAAATTCTATCCCCCCTTGGGGTACAACCCTTGGCCTTCCGACCAGAAGGAGTTGGATAAGGTTACCCTGATCTATGAATTCTGCACAAAGTACGACATTCCCATCATGACCCATTGTGACGACCAGGGGTTTCGAGGTGTCTCCCCAAAAGATGCCTGGAAGTTCACCTCACCCGCAACGTACAAACCCGTTCTGGAAAAGTACCCTACCCTGCGTATAGACTTTGCCCACTACGGTTGGCAGTACAATCCATTGCATAAGAATCCAATCTCGATCATCAGTGCGGCAGCAAACAAGGTTCCGGATTCCCCATGGTTCTACGAACTGGTTGAACTGATGCACTTGTATCCCAACATATATGCAGACTTCTCTTTCAGCGGAACCAACAGCGACTTCTACATCCAGTTGAACAACTTCATAAAGACCCTCGATAGTGATAAGGCGGAGACAGTTTTGGAACGCTCCCTTTTCGGTTCGGATTTCAATGTGCATCTTTTGAAGGTGGAGTCATACAACTCCTACTACCGTATGTTTGAACAATCACCATTCACTGATGAGGAAATCCACCAATTCGTCCAGACCAACCCGATGCGGTATATGGGCATTGTTGAATAAACCTACCAGGCTGGATAGTAATCCGTACGTTCGCATACTACACGGAACAAAAAAATCTCTCTCTGCACAGCAGGGAGGGATTTCTAGTTGCTATCGTTTCGAATAGGACAGATCACTCTTCAAGGCAAAAATTAAGGCAGACATCAGGATGCCTGCCACTTGTCAGAGAGGTCCGATCAGACAACTCTTAGTAATTCTTCGCTTCAAGCTCAAAATAGGCCTGAGGATGATTACAGACAGCACAGAGTCCAGGAGCCTTCTTCCCGATGACGATATGTCCACAGTTTGAGCACTTCCAGATCTGGTCGCCCTCTCTGCTGAAAACAATACCATCTTCAACATTCTTCAAAAGGTCGAGATAGCGCTGCTCGTGATGCTTCTCAATAGCTGCTACCATTTCAAAGAGTGAAGCAATTTTGGTAAAACCTTCTTCACGTGCATCTTTCGCAAAATTCACATACATTTCGGTCCACTCATAGTGCTCACCAGCTGCAGCATCCTTGAGGTTCGCTGCGGTTGTTGCGATCTCCCCACCTTCCTGAAGAAGCTTGAACCAAATCTTGGCGTGTTCCTTCTCATTGCCTGCAGTCTCTTCGAAAAGGTTGGCTATCTGGACATAACCTTCCTTACGAGCCTTTGAGGCATAGTAAGTGTACTTATTTCTTGCCTGAGACTCACCAGAAAATGCAGCGGCCAGATTTGCTTCAGTCTTCGATCCTTTCAATTCCATACATTGCTCCTTTACTGCTTGTCGGCAGTATACTTTTTTTGACAATCGGGACAAATCCCGTTAAAAACCAGTTCATATGATTCAAGCTTGTAACCATTAGTATCTATATTGTTACTGGAAATGACAACATCCTCGAGAAGCCCAACATCACTGACCTTCTTACAGGAACTGCACTCAATGTGGTAGTGTTTTCCCAAGGTTCGGTCAAAATGATCAGGACCACCTAGAACG
Source organism: Spirochaetales bacterium (assembly GCA_012838275.1). Lineage (GTDB taxonomy): Bacteria > Spirochaetota > Spirochaetia > Sphaerochaetales > Sphaerochaetaceae > Sphaerochaeta. The sequence goes on along the minus strand of DUPO01000067.1, from coordinate 854 downwards.
CGTACCCGCTTTACCCGCCCCTCATCGACCAACATATTAAGATTCCTGTAAACGGTAGCACGACTGATGGAAGGGTGCTTGCTTACGATAGCGTCATAAATCTGTTCCGCATTAGGATGGTTGTCAGCTTGTGAAACAGCTTCCCAGATCAAGCCTTTCTGTATTGTCTGTCTTTTTCCTTTCATATTATTCCTAATTGGTATCCTTTCTCTATAAGAGAGTAAACTACAGATTAGTTTGTGTCAACTTCTATAGAGAAAACATTACATTTCATTCTAAAGAATATGTTTATCTAATCTTAAAACAAATATCAACAAGGAAAACATTGGATTATAACCATTACAATTTGGAATGACTCATATTCAAAAAAGATTCCTTATTGCTAATTTATATGATTATATCATACCTAAGAAATAATACCATAGCAGAAAAGTAGTTTTATAAAAAAACATCATCCTAACAAGCCATAGACAGTATATCAGAATTTTTTACTTTCGGGTTCCTCAGTGCAGCACTGTAATCAAAAGAAAACGACCACAAAAAAGTCCCAAGCATTATACCTGGGACCTCTCTGTAACTTATAGGATAAACAGTTATTTATCACCCTTCTTCTTGTCATCAAGCCAGAAAAAAGATTCTCTATTCTCTTCATCGCCTCTAGTACGGGTATCCTTGAACTTGTCAAAGCCGTAAGGCTTGGGAGAGGATTTTCTCTCTCTTCTCTGGGCATCTCCACCGTCACGATCAAAGGGCTTGCGCTCCCTGTCACCATAGGAAGGTCTGCCTCCGCGATCATCACGATCCCTGAAAGAAGGCCTGCCACCGTCACGGTCAAAGGGCTTGCGCTCCCTGTC
>DUPO01000066.1 GCA_012838275.1 Spirochaetales bacterium | reverse complement strand
GTTGCGCTTTTTGCCTTTTGCAAAGAGTGTAACGATGCCTGGCTCAGATACGTCTTGGATATCTTTTATACCGAATCTAACAACCTTTGCATGTTCTTCAACATCACCGGCGCTACCATCGGCCTTAGGAGCGAGAATCTGCCCAGACTTCATGTAGATGAGGGGGTAGAAGCTCCATACAAGGGGCGGAAGCCACCTTGAGGAGGTTGCAGGCGATGGAACTTACAGCACTAAGGCCCAATGAACAGATGAAATACAGCACAGCCAAGGAGGTCATTGACCTTGGGTGCACCGATACGGCCATCAGAAGAGGCAGGACGAAGCTCGGATGCACCAGAAAAACGCTTCTTAAGTACATACAATGGTATGAAAGCGAAGATGTCTCGTTGTTCAGCCACCACAACAAGGGGCGCAAACCAGCAACGACGAAAGCTGAGGAGACGAGGAAGCTGGTCCTGCAGCTGTACAAGGACAAGTACAGCAATGCAAGCTTCACCCATTTTGCAGAGATCCTCAAGGAGGATCACAACATGTCCATATCCGACGGTACGCTGCATGCAATCCTGAAGGAGGCGCTGTTCGTCTCTCCCTGCTCAAAGAAGGCAACCAAGAGGATGATAGAGAAGAAGGTAAGGCTGATTGCGAGGAAGGAGGACCTCAGCAAGGCTGAGAGCGAGCAGGTCAATGCTGCATTCTGCATGCTTGATGCTGCCGAGGCACATCCCAGGAGACCCAGGAGCAAGTATTTCGGTGAGATGGTCCAGATGGATGCCAGTGAGCTTGTCTGGGTTCCCGGCGCAGAGAAATGGCATCTCCACATTGCTGTTGACGATGCTACAAGCGAGGCTGTGGGGGCATGGTTCGATACCCAGGAAACCTTGAACGGCTATTACAACGTGCTGTACATGATCCTCAAGGGCCATGGCATCCCCTCCCTTTTCCGTACCGACAGGAGGACCGTCTTCGAGTACAGCCTATTGAGCAAGCCGGATGAGGAAAAGGATACCTTCACGCAGTTCGCCGCTGCCTGCAAGACCCTTGGGATTGGGATTGAGACTAGTTCTATCCCCCAATTCAAGGCTCGGGTCGAGAGGATGAACAAGACCCTCCAGGGCCGCATCCCGGTGGAGCTTGCCCGCCATAAGATCACTACCATCGAGGAGGCGAACGCCTTCCTCTGGGAATACCTGCCCAGGTTCAATGCACAGTTCTCCCTCAAGGATGAGAAGGATCTTGAGACCAGCACCTTCCTTGAGGCTCCCCCCGAGACTGATATCAATACAATCCTTGCAGTGGTCTCACAGCGCGTCATCGATGCCGGGCACAGCATCCAGTATCACAATTCATACTACCTGCCCTGCGTCCGGTATTCGAATGGTCTGCGTCCAAAATACTTCATAAAGGGTACAAAGGCCCTTGTCATCAAGGCTTTCGACGGTACGTTGCTAGCCAACATCAAGGAGGAGATCTACATCCTCAATGAAATCGAGAAGAGGAGCGCTCACAGCAAGGAGTTCGATCCCGGCCCCACACCCGCCCACAAGAGCAAAAAGCAATTCAAGCCAGCCGAGGATCATCCCTGGAGGACGAGTTTCCTCACATCAAAGGTGCTTGAGACCCATATCGCCAAGCCGAGGGAGGACTATCAGTCATGAATCGATGGAACAGACCAGAGAACCTGCACACGCTGGGGGAAGAACATGTCTTCTCCAGCGAGGAGCTTGACCTGTTGACACAACGCATCAACGAGGAGCTTGAATATGCGTCGTCCGACATCCTTCGGACTTGGGAGAAGAAGTCCAAAAAAATCAAGAAAACTGATAGATGGAGGTTTTAGGAAGGAGGGAATTATCATTTTCGGCTTACACTGTGTATTTCTTCTTGGTATAAAAGAACTTGGCATTCTTTAGTAATTACTACAGCCTTAAGAGACTTAGGATACTGAATTCATGAGAATCCTACAGACTTGTTCATGGAGAGTAATGGCTTAGCG